>JAGHTU010000073.1 GCA_018065185.1 Candidatus Equicola faecalis
AACCATCGAAGGGATGCCATAGAGGGCATCAGGAGAGCCCTTCGACAACATCACAACACCCCCACGACGGCATCGGAGAATCCCCTCGATTGGAACAGATGTCCTGCGACTTTGGAGGATGAAAACCGAGCGTGCGTTTGACCTCTTGCAAACGATGGGAAGACGAGGCACAAACGAGCGTTTGTCGAAGCCCAAACGAGCGTTTGTCGAGACCCAAACGAGCGTTTGTCGAAAAGCAATCGTGCGTTTGTCGAAAAGCAAGCCCAAAAGCCCCTCCCTATACATTATTATATACGCACGCGCGCGCGAGGGAGAAAGTTAGAAAAAGTTGATGCGTATGCCTATTTGGAAGTCTGCCCCATCTGTGAGCGGAGCGTTGAGGTAATGATAATCGGGACGGTAGTTGAATAGATTATCCACCGCCATCGACAGCGTGAGGAATCGCCCAAAACTCTGCGACACGCTGAATTTCCAAATGGAATATGCGGGATAGTTCACATCAATAGTTCCTTTATCAACATCATAATAATCCTTATATTCGATATTATCCACAGATGACAGCCATCTGCCGGAGAGCGAGGTCTTTATCGCATACGAGCGTGAAAAACGATGTTCGTAATCCACATGTCCGGAAAGCGAATGCGGACGTGCCGGCATATACTGGTTGGGGATTTTATGCCCGTTGCCATCGGTAGGCAACGTCTCCTTTGTCAGCGCATACGACAGATGAGCCGACAGCCCGTTATGCCAACGCGCCTGAGCCGTCATCTCACCGCCATAAAGGGAACAGCGATCAAGGTTGACATATCGCACATAGAGCTGACGGGCATCGGCGCCTGTTCCGTAAAACGGAGCACCTGCAGCAAGCCTGTCCTGCACGCTGTTATAATATGCCATCAGAGTGAAATTATATGTTTTATACGCATAATCGACTGAGAAATTGAGGTTGTGGCTGGTCTCTGCTTTCAGGTCGGGATTGCCAAGGAGAATCCATATACCAGCCATATCAAAGTCATAATAACGCTCCTTTAATGCTGGGGCGCGGAACCCCATTCCATACCCAAGGCGTATGTTCATGCCCTCCAGAGGGCGGTAACAAAGATTCAGTTTTGGAGTGATGCGACTGCCATCGTGCTGATTGTAGTCATAGCGAAGCGCACCTACGAGTTCCAAAGACGTAGAAAACATGTGGTCGTATTGTGCAAAGACATCTGCATGGTCTTCATTATGTTTTATGCCTTGCAGATTGGTGTTCATTAGATAATCATGAATGAAGTCGGCACCCATAGTCAGCACATGCCCTTTGGGGAAGGTGTGATTGTACACCATGCGCACAGAGTTCTGCACATTACTGTAACGGCGCACATCGGAATGGGTCTGTCGCAAGAAATCAGATTTGTCATATTGGTCGAAGGCATAAGCCACTTCGAGATTGGCAGCATCGGTCATGGCATATTCCGCCTTCAGTCCTCCCGAAAAGTCGCGGTAACGCTCCGGCTTATCGTGCGTGCGCTCCAACTGGCGGAAGAAATAGCCTGCCCTGCCTGTGAGATGAAGATTCTTTCGGGGTGAGAACACCATTTGGTCGCGCAAGTTCCATGTGCGGTCGCCATAGATGGTGGTCACCACAGGAGCCTTCGGGGCAGGACCATTCTTTACATTATAATTATCCATCGAAGTACAGACCACATCAAGCATATTGCTCCACTTGCCCTGTCGGAAACCGAACACCCCACCATAGCGTTGTGAGGAATGACGCGCCAGCCGCCCATCAAGACGCAACTCCCACGGCTGCGTTCCTTTCTTGGTTATGATATTTATCACGCCCCCCACTGCATTTGAGCCATACAGGGCTGATGATGCACCATGAAGAATCTCAATACGCTCGACATTCTCCATATTGATGCGCGAGAAATCCACATCGTCCATCGTTTCCCCAGCTAGACGTTCTCCGTCAAGCAGGAACAGCACACCCTGACCGCCGAAGCCACCAAAGTTCATGTGCACCTGTTGATTTTTGGCATAAGAGAACTCCACACCGGCAAGCTCAGACGAAAGCAGTTCGCGGATGTCCGTAGCATCCGTGCGGGCGATGTCGTCGGCTGTTATCACACGCGTCTGCACGGGGACATCCTTCAGCAGTTTCGGAGAGCGGGTGGCTGTGATGACCACTTCATCAAGATGCTTCGACACCGTGTCCTGCTGGGCAAAGATGGCACTGGTGGAGAGAAGTAATGAAATTAGAAGGAACGGTCTCATAGCGGGTAACGGTAATTGATGGTGAGCCAGCAGGCCGTGCCCTTCGGATTGCGGAAATTCTCAAGTTGCAGGGCAGCGTATCTGCCGTTTTTCAGTTGCAGGACAAACACATGGTTATTGTGCGTGAATGAAGGCGGTATCGGCGGAAGACTCATCACAAGCCACGAGGAAAGCACCTTATTTATCGCTATCCCCTGCGAGGCAACCAGACAGCGCATCATCTGCGACTGATCGCTCCACACAGCATTCTCGCTCCACTCATCAGAGGTAAAGGCGAGTTCGTCATATTCAACATCGGCTTCGGTGAGTTCATCTATTGAGGTGTAGGATGTCTCACACACTGCTCCGCCATTTGTGCGTACATTATCACGATGGATAGCGATGCTCCACTCATCTGGTTCGCTCTGGACATCGGCGGGAGTGAAAGAGCGAAATTCGTTATTTGAAAGCCCCTTGCCGAAGACATCAAACCAGTAAAGATACTGTCCTGACTTCCCGTCTCCCTCACCGCTCATCGGTATAGGCCATGCCGAAAACTCCGTCTGCGCCCTGCGGAGAGCCGCAGAGTCACCACCCTCAGAGAAATCCAGAAGCGAGTCAAGACTGACATAATACCAGTCCGTCCAACTCGTGGCATCCATATACAGTTGCCCTGTAACGATGGAAGGTATCTCGTCATCAGCCTTATCGTAGATGTCTATACCCTCACAAGCAAAACAGACGAACAACACCACGACCAGACACAACGATGACAGGAAATTCAACACAGCATTAGTTTTCTTCATACGATAGAACTCTTTCCAAATTGAGTTGTAAAGGTATATGTTTTTCGCATTCCTCGCAATCCCATTTATCATGAATTTGCATCATGCGAAAAAGAACAGAAAAGGCGTAAAGAGCCTTCCTTCTTTACGCCTTAGTAATGTTATAACACAATATTTATTTCAAACCAAGCTTTGCCTTGACATCTGCAGTGATATCGTTTGAGAGCGTCTCGCTGATATAAGGGAGACCACTCGCTACATCAACAATATATACATAAGCACCTGCCTTACCTATGGCTTGAATAGCATCGTTGACCTTCTGCATGATAGCCTGCATCTTCTCGGAAGACTTCTTCTGTATGTCGGCTTGATTGTCCTGATAAGCCTGCTGAATCTTCTGATAGAGATCCGTCAATTCCTGCTGACGGCGTGTCTTTGTAGCATCCGGCAGAGAAGCTGCTTCCTTGTCGAAATTCTCTGACTTCTTCTGCAGTTCGTCCTGCATACTCTTCAGGTCAGCTTCATATTGTTTTGTAAGGTTCTCTATCTCAGTACGTGCAGCCGTATATTCCGGCATTGCCTGAATGACATCCTGAGAGTTTACATGACCGAATTTCTGAGCGAATACACTCATTGGAGCACACAAAAGTGCAATTAACAACAATTTTTTCATAATACTATTTTTTTATGTTTTACAGTTTAAGTCGTATAATTATGATGTGTTATACTCAATAAAGTTTAATATCCCATCTTAGTGCGCTGCGTAGCCTAATTTCTGCAACACCTCATTGCTGATGTCTGCCTTTGGCGATGCGAAGATAATGCCATTGTCCGACGCACGATCAAGAATCAATGTATATCCACGCAGATTAGCTATATCTTTCACTGCATTGTATATTTCTTCCTGAATAGGTGCCATAAGCGACTCACGTTTCTTGAACAACTCACCTTCCGGACCGAAATATTTCTTTTTCAGTTCGCCAGCACTCTTTTCCTTCTCCATAATCTCATCCTGCTTCTTAGTCTTCTGTTCCTGTGAGAGGAATACAGACTCATTTTGATAGTTCTTATAGAGCGTCTGTATCTCTGTGTTCAGAGCATCCACCTCTGCCTGCCACTTCTTGCTAACCTGATTGAGCTGTTCATTAGCACGCTCATAAGCAGGCACATTCCTCAATATATATTCCATATCAATGAGAGCAAATTTCTGAGCCGAAGCCGTAAGAGCTACGACAGACAGACAAACTAAAAACAATAACTTTTTCATATCGCAATTATTTTATGTTTCATACATTTCATTTAGAACTCCTGTCCGAGGATGAAGTGGAAATGACTGCCTCCATAAGAGTCAGAGCCGAACACCTTGTCGAAACCATACGCCCAGTCAATACCCATCAGTCCGACCATAGGCAGGAAGATACGGATACCCACACCGGCACTGCGTTTCATGTTGAATGGATTGAAATCTTTTGTCTCCGTCCATGCGTTACCACCCTCCAAGAATGTCAAACCATAGATAGTGGTGTTACCCAGCAAGAACGGATAACGCAACTCCAGCGAGAAACGGTCGTAAGCATAGCCCTCGCTACCATAAGGAGTGAGAGAACCGTTCTCATATCCACGCAGACCGATAGTCTCCTCTGCATAGGAAGTGGAATAGCCACTCATACCGTCACCTCCGACGTAGAATGTCTCAAACGGCGATTTCTTGTATTTATTATAACTACCCAAAATTCCTATTTCGATACGTGTCATCAGCACAAAGCACTTCTGTGAAGCGGTAAGAGCAGTAAACGTGCGTGCCTTAAATTTCCATTTATGATATTCTATCCAACGATATTTCTCTTGTTGCTCACGCTGATAATTTGCCGAAGTATAATCGGTTGCCAAATGTTCATAGTCCTTACCATCCCATGCAGAGAACGGAGGCGTCAGTGTCACGGACAACGTAAATTCCGAGCCACGGCGTGGGAAAAGCTGGTTATCTGTCGAAGCACGTGTCAAGGCAAGCGAGAGGTTAAGGTTATTACAATTTCCTGTCTGAATGAGGAAGTAACGCCAGTTGCGCAACATATATCGCTGATAAGCCAGTGTCGCTGAGAACTGGAAATAGTCATCTGGCCAACGCAGACGCTTACCCCAACCTACAGATGCACCGAACAGTTCGATATATTTATCAGGGTCATAATAGTCGGTATAGTTATTATAGTAGCTGTTGCCATAACCATACAGATAATTATAATAATTGTTGTAATAACTTGAATTATAATAATTGCTTGAGATATCCGTCTGCTTTGAGAAATATGTACCCACTGACAGCATATTCGGACGTTTACCACCAAGCCACGGATTGGTGTAAGATATACTGTAACTCTGATAATAACTTCCGTTTGTCTGCACGCTCAACGCCATCTGTTCGCCGTCACCGATAGGCATGATGCCACGACGTGCCTTGTTCTTCCCAAACAGGTTTGCCATTGAGAAGTTGTTGAGTTTCAGACTCACACGGCCGATGACACCCGTCTGTCCCCAACCCAAAGAGAACTCCACCTGGTCGTTGCTCTTGCTCACAAGGTTCCAGTCAATATCTACCGTACCGTTTTCCATATCCGGCAACACGTTAGGGTTACAGTTCTCTGGGTCAAAATGCCCCATGGATGCCAACTCACGCATACTTCTCTCCAGTGCATCCTTTGAGAAAAGGTCGCCCGGCTTTGTGCGCAACTCACGGCGCACCACGTTTTCATACAACTTATCGTTACCATTGATTCTTACACGATTGATATGTGCCTGTGCACCTTCAAAGATACGCATCTCTATATCTACCGAATCACCTACGATATCCGTCTCCACAGGAATACATTGGAAGAACACATAACCACTGTTGTAATAATAATTGCCTATAGCATCCTCGTCTGATTTGAGTCGTTTATCCATAAACACCTGATTATACACATCGCCCTTCTTCATACGCAACGTACGATTCAAGGCATCAGTGGTCATCACCGTGTTACCTACCCATGTGATGTTACGGACATAGTATTTCTCACCTTCTGACACACGGAACAGAATGTTCACGTGCTTGTCATCGACATTCCAGATGCTGTCTTGCAGGATTTCCGCATCACGATATCCGAGTTCGTGATACTTGTCAATAAGGTTTTTCTTGTCTTCCTGATATTTTTCCGGTGTAAACTTCTTTCCTTTGAAGAAATTAGAGAACTTTCCTGCCTCATGCAGTTTTTTCAGCGCACCTTTTGTGATAAGACCACCTTTTATCTTATTCGTAGGCAAGGCATTGTTTCCCTCAATGATGATTTCGCGTATCTTCGTTTTCTCCTTTTTATCTATATCGACATCCAGTATCACCTGATTAGGGTTTGATAGGTCTTCAATCTCATCAATTACAATCTCTGCATTCTTAAAGCCCTTATCATCAAAGTATTTCTTTGCAAGAATCTTCGCACGGTCTTTCATGTTCGGTGTTATCTGCGCACCTTTCATGATACCGAGTTTCTCCTCCAGGTCTTCACGTTCCGACTTCTTCACACCATAATAACGTATCTCCGACACTCTTGGACGTTGCTTAAGATGTATGGTCAGGAACACACGGTCATCTATCAGAGAGTCGGCAGAAATAGCCACTTCAGAAAAGAGTCCGTTCTTCCAGTATCTCTTGACTGCTTCCGTTATCTCCTGCCCCGGCAGTCTTATCTCCTGCCCTACCTCCAGTCCGGACAAGCCTATCAGAACAAAATCTTCATAGCCCTTTACCCCCTCAACGTTTAGTCCACCTATGATGCACGTCCTTGGTGTACCATCGTATGAAACTGACGGATTCTCTATCTTTATCTGTGCCGATGCTGTGATATGTAGGAATATCAGCAACAGTAGGAGAATTATATACCTTCTATAGTCTGGTCTCATTTTCAACCTGTTCTTCTGTTTTTCCGTATCTTCTCTGCCGGCTCTGGTAGTCGGCAATTGCCCTATGCAAAGCTTCTTCATTGAAGTCCGGCCAATATGTATCACAAAAATATAATTCCGAATAAGCTATCTGCCATAGCAGATAGTTGGATATGCGACATTCCCCGCCTGTGCGTATCAGCAGATCAGGGTCAGGCATAAACTCAGTGGTGAGATTACTGCTTATACATTCCTCCGTGATGTCATCTTCATCAAGAAGCCCCATCTTCACATCATGCGCTATCTTCCGCGCTACCTGAGTCAGTTCCCAACGACTACTGTAACTCAATGCCACAACCATTGTCATCTTATCATTGGTGGCGGTATGCTCCATCGTCTCACGCAGTTTGTCCTGTACGCTCTGAGGCAACCGTTCAATATCACCGATGACACGAAAACGCACATTGTTCTTCATAAATATCTCATCCTCCAGAGATGAAAGCACCAGTGCCATCAGGGCTGCCACCTCATCGGCAGGACGACTCCAGTTTTCAGTAGAGAATGTATAGAGTGTCAAGTATTTCACACCGAGCCGCGTACATTCTGAAGTAATGGTACGGACAGCATCAACACCTGCCTGATGCCCCATCGTGCGTGGCATATTGCGCTCGGTTGCCCATCGTCCATTGCCATCCATTATGATAGCGATGTGCTGAGGTATGTTATTTCTGTCCAAATCCATCTGCTGTTGACTATATTGACCTTTCAATTATTGCACTGGCGACATTTTGCCATGAAACTATATGTTACATATATCTTTATCTGCGTAAAGCAATCTGTATTCTTGAATAGTCCACTGCTCTTTATTCCCAGTGGGTCTGCCACACCATCGAGTTTATCCGAACTTGTGAAATGTATGGTCCATTCCAAACCGGAGTTTACACGCTCGGCAATCTTGTACTTCACGCCTATTCCAAGCGGTATGTTGAAACTGAAATCGTTGGTTTTCTGTCCGGTAACATTATCCTTTGCGTTGATATAGGATGCTCCGACACCTGCTGCCACGTATGGCACAAGCGGTTTGAGATGACGGTAATCGCCTGCCATACCGTGACGCCAGAAATTATATTCAAACATCAGGCTGAGATCACCTATCGTCGTCTTAAAATCAGTAAAATCGTGAGTTGAGATATATGGGTCGCCGGCATTCTTAGCATTACCCTTCAAAGCACCTATTGACAAATCAGCAGCTATCGCCATCCGTTCATTAGGCAGATATTTTGCCACCACTTCTCCCATAGGCTGGAAGCCACGGAAGAGGTTGCGGTTGTAGTCTCCCAAATAATTCTGCACACCCAAGCCGGCACCTACCTCCATACGATAGTAATCTGCCTCCTGCGCCTCTGCTACGTCAGCACACAACATCAGCAGGAACAAGCACAATGCCATTTTGGAAAGCATCATTATCCGTTTTTCAGTCATCATCAGTCTTTCTTTTTCCACGTCAAACGGTTAATGACACCTTGCCAGAGGATGCCGTTATCTTCAAGCAAAAAGATATTTTTATCGGATGCGCCCAATGCCACGCAACCTGTCCTTTGTGAGAAATCGTATGGCAGATAGTACTGGCTGGTATTCACTTTCCATATCAGCCCTTCATCCTGACTTAGGTAAAATTTCCCGTCATACAGACTGGCGAGCGCATCATCATAGGCTGCAACGGAAAGACCTTCTGTCTTCTTCAGCGACAAAGCCTCCTGCATCGTATAGCGTGCCATTGTCCACGCATATTTATCACTACCCATACGCTTTTCTACAACTTTCGTCCACACCGTAGCATACGATTCGTCACCCTCAGCATTGCCCACAAGGATTACTTTCTCCGTTTCAGCATTGCTCTTTACAGCCTTGCAGATGCACGACACATCCGTGCTCGGCAACAACTGCAGGTCACCATCCACCTCGTCTGCCACCCAATGGAGGCCATCATGTGAGGAATATATCTTCCCGTCCCCCGAAAGAGCATACATCTCCACCGTACCAGCACCCAGCAATGTCTTGAACGGAAATTCTTCTGCCACCTGCGTCCAGTCCTTGCCATTGGCAGATTTCTCAAGCTTTCCATCATGAACGGCATAGAACTCTCCGCTAAAGAGCATCACGCCAGAATCCTTGTCGGTATCAAACACGAAACACTCTCCATCGCGCACCAGAAGCTTCTTATGCTTCGGCACATCAGTAAGGAAGCCCTTGCGCATCCAGTACAGGGAATCGCCATTCTGCTTATGCACATTGATTTTCGTGTTATATGGCCTGTAATTACCCGTTCCGTCTGATGCATAAACCCTGAACTCCAAAGAATCAGTAAAATCCAGCGAATCCGTGAGGTTATAATAGAATATCGTGTCATTGGCTGGCTTACGATATGCCAAAATGCCCCCATTATATGCTGTCGCCGTACATACGACACGCCTCACATCAGTCCTGATCGGCAAAGAATCTTCGTTGGAGATTGTGCCGTTATTATGGTCAATACTGAACTTATACTTACCGGCATTGAATTCTATGGTATAGACACTATCCGTCACCCCATCGGAAGCCTTGGTGTACATCGTTCTTTTCAGCGTACCGATTGAAAACGAGGATATTGCAATATCGTCTGTATAAGTAACATTCTGTTTATCTTCATTAAGACACGAGAAAAATGTCAGCACCACCGCCGACATCAAAGTCAAAGAAATTAAGCCTTTCAAGTTTACCATTTTTCCAAAGTAGGTTGCAAAAATACTCATAAAAAAGCAAAAAACACACTTACGTGTGCTTTTTTACTATAATAAATCTTAAAATCCTTTTTGGATTATATTCCCAGTTTCCAGGTTGCCCCATCTTTGGTGTCCTTTACCTCAAATCCGAAAGAAGCCAAAGCGTCACGTATTCTGTCGCTCGTAGCCCAATCCTTATCGACCTTTGCCTTTGCACGCAATTCAAGCAACATATCCACGGCTTTACCAAAAGCCTCCTCACGGCTCTCGGACTGTCCGTCATTACCACTCTTTGCACGCAAACCAAGAATATCGAATGCAAATGTTGTCATCGTATCACGCAATTCCGCAAGGTCGGCATCCGCGATTGTGCCCTTTCCATCGCAGAGTGAGTTTATCGTACGGCAGGCATCGAACAACAGACTGATGACGATTTGTGTATTGAGGTCGTCGTTCATCGCATCGTAGCATTTTTCCTTCAATGTCCGCACCATTTCCGCTGTTGCCGCATCCGTTTCAGGGCTCACCTTTATACGCTCTATATTTGCGATTCCATCGAGCAGACGCTCCAATCCCTTCTGTGCGCTCTGCAATGCTTCATTACTGAAATCGACGGTGCTGCGATAATGGGCTTGAAGAATAAAGAAGCGTATCACCATCGGAGCGTATGCCTGCTCCAGAGCCTCGTGATTTCCTGTAAAGAACTGCTCCAACGTGATGAAATTACCGAGACTCTTACCCATCTTCTGTCCGTTGATGGTGAGCATATTATTATGCATCCAATATCGCACCATCTGCTTGCCCTGCGAAGCAACAGCCTGTGCAATCTCGCACTCATGATGAGGGAACACAAGGTCCATACCTCCACCGTGGATATCAAACTCCTCCCCCAGATATTTACGCCCCATCGCTGTACATTCACAATGCCAGCCAGGGAAACCATCACTCCACGGACTCGGCCAGCGCATGATATGCTCAGGCTGGGCTTTCTTCCACAGGGCGAAATCCACCTGATTACGTTTTTCGCCCACGCCGTCAAGTTCACGTGAAGCATTTATCACATCATCCAGATTACGGTTGGACAATATACCATAGTGATGGTCCTTATTATATTTCTCCACATCGAAATACACGCTACCCTCGCTCTCGTAAGCATATCCGTTGTTCAGAATCTGCTTCACCAGTTCCTCCTGCTCGATGATATGCCCCGAGGCATGTGGCTCAATGCTTGGTGGCAACACGTTGAGGGCTTCCATAGCCTTATGATAGCGATTCGTATAGTACTGTGCCACCTCCATAGGCTCCACCTGCTCAAGGCGTGCCTTCTTGGCTATCTTGTCCTCGCCATCATCGGCATCGTGCTCAAGATGCCCCACGTCAGTAATATTTCTCACATAGCGCACCTTATAGCCCAGATGCTGGAGATAACGATAAAGAATGTCGAATGTTATTGCCGGGCGTGCATGACCGAGATGAGGGTCGCCATACACCGTAGGACCACACACATACATCCCCACCATTGGTGGATTCAGCGGTTCGAACTTCTCTTTTCTTCTCGTCAGTGTGTTATACAGATACAATACCATAGCATTCTTTACTTTTTGTTTTTGTCATATTTCCTGCAAAGGTAAGAAATCGCGCAGAAATAGCCAAGTGCCACGACCGACAACAGATAAAAAAGAGGGAGCAAACAGCACTCCCTCTCATATCCGAATATGGAAATTACTTCTTTTGAAGGTCCTGTATCAGTTCATTTACTTTCTCTTTCGTAACGTGCTGCATCACGACAATATGAGAAAGGTCGCCCCCGAAACGATCGTCCTTGTTACAAGCCAGACTATATTTCTTCACCACTTCCGGAGATGGACGTTTGAAGAAGATAGTATTACTCATATCGTTCTTCCAGTTCGGCCAGTGAATCTTGTCCATCTCTGCCTTGAGATAGTCAGTCATCTCCAACATTTCATTAGCCTGCTCGCTCCACTTATCGAAGCCCACATGCTTCATCAGCCACCAGAACTTCAGGACATTCACGGCAGAGCGTGAACAGTTTATCATCTTCATATCCTCATTCAGGTAAGCAATATCATATTTGTTTTGATGGTCATACACATCGCGCGTGGTAAGGAACAACCCTGCCGGCTCATCCATACCGAAGAATTTATGACCGCTGATAGCGATGCTCTCAAAGTGGAGCACCTTACGATTTACCATATCCTTGTGCTTCGTAAACGGAAGATAACCACCAAACAACGCTGCATCCACATGACGGAACACAGGCATATCAGGATGTTTTGCCAGCACGGCATTAAGTGCTTTCTGGTCATCAATAGCTCCCTTGAAAGTTGAACCCATAGCATATACAATCAGACAAGGACGTGTCGGGTCAAGCACTTTCTCCAATTCCTCAGGAATCATACGCCCCATATCATCGCTCTTGACGAACCGCAGTTCAAGGTTCTGCAGGTCGGCAAGACGTGCATTAGAATAGTGCGCCTCATCGCTCACATACATCACAGGCTCCTTGCCCGTCTTATTGCGCAGGTAGTTGGCACCGAAATAAATACCATGATTATTGCCGTCCGTACCGCTCTGGCTCACCATACCCCAGACTTCGTCTTTGTCGAAACCATAGATTGGAGCGAAATAATCCAGCACTTCGCGTTCAAACTGATGTGATGACAGCAGACCACTTTCCTTTGAATAAGGGTCACCAGCATTGTTCAGTCCTACAATCTCAAGGTCATTGGCAAGATACCACTCATAAAATTCCTTCAACTGGATGTCCTGATTCACAGGGTAACCTAACTGACTGAGCTTACGGTCCACCACATCTTCTGCCCAGGCATCAAGCTCTGCAAAGCCCGATTTCTTCGCCCCACAGTGAGCAAAAATACAATACACCACAAATGCCGCAACAACAATCACCAAAAGGATTGCAAACAATTTCTTCTTTGTCATAATATGATTATTTAAGGTTAAATAGATATTTCTTGTTTCAGGTCATTTTTCAATTGCCAAAGATACAACACATCATGAAAAAACAAAAGAAAAGCGCTATTTTTTAAGTCGGGCGGAACATATACAGGAACATATACAGGAACACAATCAATATAGGCCTATCGGCAAATATGGGCGATTTTCATTCATCACGCAGGACACGTTTTCCTATCGCTCAGAGTTCTGTATATGACGAGTGCTCGGTTTATTTCCATATTGAGTTAAGTATCTTTTTGAGCCTACCTAAACTTCAAACGCAGGAGAGCTCTCTAACATCTTAAGTGTTCGAGTTCGAACATCTAAGATGTTAGGCGTCGAACATTTAAGGTGTTGGACTTCGAACATCTAAGATGTTAGAGAGGTAAGGATTGGAAGACTTTTAGGCAAGCACCACTTGAGAATGACCGCGAGACAAGAAGAAAGCCATCGCGCGATAAGTACAAAAGTCTGCAAGACATAAAGAGAATCCCCACGCGATAGAACGAAATGCCTAGATTCAAAAAACTTATTTTTACTACTACACAAGGGAAAAATTCTCATCAATTGATAGTGCATTACTATGTGAGGTAAGATTTTACTTCTTCATTATGGCAAATGAGGGAAATTCATTATAACAAATGATAGAATTTCACTAATTTTGCAAACAATGATAAGTAAAGCACAAATAAAACTCATCCATTCGCTTGCTCATGCGAAATATCGCCGACAGGAAGGATTGTTCGTAGCAGAAGGACCAAAGGTGGTGGGAGAGTTGCAGAAAGTGGCAAAACCTGTGATGTATTTTGATGAGCAGGCTGACGTGGAGAAAGCATCATTCCTGCAACATCCACAGGGCGTACTTGCGGTGTTTGCCATCGATGATGTGATGCAGGAGAAGAAGCCCGTAGATGACAATAGCCTCATCCTCGCACTTGACGACGTGCAGGACCCGGGAAACATGGGAACGATTATACGACTGGCAGACTGGTTTGGGATAGATACTATCGTATGTTCTCCAGATACTGCCGACTGCTGGAATCCAAAGGTGGTACAAGCCAGTATGGGGAGCATAGCTCGCGTAAGGATAGAGGAGCATAGCCTTGTAGAGTACATCTCTGCCCTGCCTAAGACGATGCCCATATATGGTACGGTATTGGATGGAGAGAACATCTATCAAAAGGCTCTTACGAAGAACGGCGTAATCGTCATGGGTAATGAGGGGAACGGTATCAGCAAGGACGTAAAGGCATTACTGACACACCGTCTGCTTATTCCATCAGCAAGAGATGGGGCAGAAAGTCTCAACGTAGCAATCGCCACAGCAATAACACTTTCAGAATTCAGTCGCAGATGACAATCCGTAACTGGCAACATCCTATAGCGTCTCTACTATGCATAATGTGCATAGCAGGGATGATGTCGTGCAGTACAGTAAAGTTTGTACCGGAAGGAGAATACCTGCTTGAACAGGTCAAGGTAAAGAGCGACTGTGAAGACGTGCATCCTTCAAAGGTGAGCGACTATATTAGGATACATCCAAACTCAAAGGTGTTCTCACTCTTCAAAGTGCCATTGGCTACATACTCCCTCGCCGGAACAGACAGCGCAAGTTGGACAAACCGTATGCTGAAAAGTCTCGGCGAGAAGCCGGTGCTGTACGATGCACGCCTCGTGGAACTCACGCGAGAGGACCTGACGACAGCGATGCAGAACATGGGTTATCTACATGCCACGACAGAAGTTATATTGCATGAAGAAGGTAAGAAACGTATGTCCGTAGAATACTTGCTACACCCGGGACAGGCATATATAATCAATAGCGTCAAGAAGGAGATTAACGACCCAGAGATAGCATCTATCCTGCAAAAAGACTCACCTGCCACACTACTTAAAGAAGGAGAACGCTTCGATATCGACATTCTGGATGCTGAACGCAAACGCATCACGGCATTATTGCTTGACCACGGATATTATCGTTTCAACAAGGAATTTATAACGTATATTGCCGACACGGTGAGCAATTCTCATCTTGTGGATCTGACGATGGAACTGGCACTTTATCAAAAAGACAATGCTTCGGAAGCGACTCTCCATCCATCATACCGCATAGGCAAAATAGCGTATGTAGCCAAGGAAGGAGATCGGTTACCATTACGACAGTCAGTGTTGCAGGAAAACACAGGCTTTGAAGAAGGGCAACTATTCAGCGAATCAGCACTTCAGGCGACATACAACAATTTTGCACGGCTTCAAGCCATTAGATACACCAACATCTCGTTTGCCGAGATGGACTCACTGGCAGACGGTACTGGCGATCTGCTGTGTAACATCAATCTGGAGGCAGCAAAGCAACATACATTACGTTTCCAACCTGAAGGCACCAACACGGCAGGCGATTTAGGAGCCGCTGTAACACTCGGATATGAAAACCGAAATCTTTTTCGCGGTAGTGAGGCATTCAGCCTGGAAGGACGTTTCGCCTACGAAAGAATAAGAGGACTGAGCGGATATGACGACCACGACTTTCTGGAATATAGCATCGAAGCACGATTGCAGTTCCCACGCCTGATAGCACCATTTCTCAAAACGGGAAGCATTAGAAGGCTCAATGCCCTGTCGTCAGAACTGTCGCTGACATTCGACATGCAGAATCGCCCTGAGTTTCATCGGCGCGTTCTCTCCGGTGGTTGGCACTACAACTGGCTGGGGCGCAGACGTTCGTCTGGAAATCGTGTGGCATATAAATTTGATGTGCTGAACATCAATTTCGTCTCCATGCCATGGATAAGCGAGACCTTCCGCAAGGAATATCTTGAAAGCGAAACCACGCGGAACGCTATTCTCAAATACAACTACGAAGACCTGTTCATAATGAATCTCGGATTCGGTTTCTCCTACAGCACAGAGCGCAACGCATACAAGGCAAGCATCGAAACAGCAGGAAATATCCTCGGAGCTGTATCAAACCTCTTTGATGTAAGGGAAAACAGCGACGGGCAATATACACCATTTGGAATAGCCTATGCACAATATGCAAAAGGCGACTTCGACTACGTCCATAAGATGCCCATCAACCGCAACATCACACTTGTCCTTCATGGTGGTCTGGGCATAGCCTATCCTTATGGAAATGCCACGATACTGCCATTTGAGAAACGCTATTTTTCGGGCGGTGCGAACTCAGTGAGAGGATGGTCGGTGCGCGGTCTCGGTCCGGGGAAATACCAAAGCAACGACGGACGGATAAACTTCATCAACCAGACAGGAGACGTGAAACTGGATCTGAATGCCGAATTACGCACTTATCTCTTCTGGAAGTTCAATGGCGCATTTTTCATTGATGCGGGAAACATTTGGACACTCCGAGAATATAAAGACCAACCAGGAGGACAGTTACGCATGAACCGCATACTTGACGACATCGCTGCCAGTTATGGACTTGGACTGCGACTGAACTTCGACTATTTCATTCTCCGTTTCGACATGGCGATGAAAGCCATAAACCCTGTATATGACACACCGAAGGAGCATTTCCCTGTCATCCATCCCGATCTCGGACGGGATTTTACTTTCCACTTTGCCGTGGGAATGCCTTTTTAGTCAACATTCAACAGACAAATACAAATCAAACGATATGAACGAGCAAGAACGGATTACACAGTTGCGCAGCCAACTGCATGACCATAATCACAGATACTACGTGCTGAACTCTCCGACGATAGGCGATGAGGAGTTTGACATGCTCATGCACGAGTTGCAGGATCTGGAACAGCATCATCCTGAGATGTACGATGCCAATTCACCAACTCAACGTGTGGGAAGCGACCTCAATCAGGAGTTCCAACAGGTAAAGCACCAATACCCGATGCTGTCGCTAGCCAACACTTACAACCAGCAGGACGTGCGCGAGTTTTATGAACGCGTGAGAAGCGGACTGCAAGGAGCAGAGTTCGAGATTTGTTGTGAGATGAAATATGACGGTCTGTCAATATCTCTCATCTATGAAAATGGTCAACTGGTACGTGCCGTCACACGTGGCGACGGAGTGCAGGGTGATGATGTGACGCAGAACGTGCGCACCATCCGCACCATACCGCTTGTGCTTGACGCAGAAAAGAATTTTCCGAAACATTTCGAAATACGGGGCGAAGTGCTCCTACCATTCAGTGAGTTTGACCGTCTCAACGAACAGCGCATGAATGAAGGAGAGCCACTTTTCGCCAATCCACGAAATGCAGCATCAGGCACGTTGAAACAGCAGAATTCACGCATTGTTGCCGAGCGCGGACTGGATGCATATCTCTATTATCTTCTTGGCGATGAACAGCCTTGCGATGGGCATTATGAAAATCTACAACAGGCTGCCGAATGGGGTTTCCAGATCTCTCAAGGCATGAAGAAAGTGAAGACGCTACAGGAAGTATATGATTTCATCGACTATTGGGACGAAGCACGTCATCATCTCCCTGTAGCAACAGACGGCATAGTGCTGAAGGTGAACTCGCTACGTCAACAGCGAGCACTTGGATATACAGCCAAATCGCCACGGTGGGCAATAGCATATAAATTCAAAGCCGAAAGAGTGAGCACACGCCTGGAGTCGGTATCGTTCCAGGTAGGACGCACAGGTGCCATCACGCCAGTGGCAAATATGGAACCAGTGTTACTGGCAGGAACAGTCGTGAAACGCGCTTCGCTATACAATGAAGATGCAATCCGCCAGCTTGACCTACATATCGGCGATGAGGTGTATGTGGAAAAAGGTGGTGAGATAATCCCGAAGATTGTAGGTGTCAATATTGATGAGCGTCCGATAGTGGCAATGCCGGTACAGTTCCCAAGACGTTGCCCGGAATGTAACACCCCTTTAGTGCGCTATGAGGGCGAGGCGGTGCATTACTGCCCTAACGATGCTGGTTGTCCGTCGCAGATAAAAGGAAGAATAGAGCAGTTCATCTCACGGAAGGCAATGAACATCGATAGTCTCGGACCGGAGACCGTAGAGGCTTATTTCAACCATGGGCTGATTCACGACATTGCCGACCTATATCGTATCACGGTGCAGGATATCAATGGCGATGGGAGCCGCACGAAATCAGCAACACGAATCGTACAAAGTATTGAGGCAAGTAAAGAAGTGCCTTTCGAGCGTGTAGTCTTTGCTCTTGGCATACGTTTTATCGGAGAGACATCGGCAAAGATGCTTGCCCGTAGTTTTCACGATATGGACACTCTGGCATCTGCCACGAAAGAGCAACTGCTTGAGGTAGATGGTATAGGAGATGTGATGGCACAGAGCATCATAGACTATTTTGCAAATGAGACAAACCGCCGAATCGTGCAACGTCTAAAAGACTATGGACTGCAGATGTCGCTTGCAGACGACGTGCTCGCCTCACGCACAGACCGCCTTGCTGGACAAGTGATTGTGATAAGTGGTGTCTTCACACATCATTCACGCGATGAGTACAAGCAACTCATTGAGATGCACGGAGGCAAAAACTCATCATCCATAAGTAAGAACACATCGTTCATCCTTGCCGGCGAGAATATGGGACCATCAAAACTGGAGAAGGCTCAGAAATTAGGCGTGAGAATCATCAGCGAGGATGAATTTCTCGAAATGATTAATCCGTAAGCAGGTCAGGGCGCAACTCCTGTGTGCGGCGTAACGACTCGTTCAGTTCCCATTCACGGATTTTTGCTTCGTTGCCTGACAACAGTACATCGGGCACGCGCCATCCTTTATATTCTGCCGGACGGGTATAGATGGGAGCAGCCAACAGGCGATCCTGAAAACAGTCATTCAATGCGCTTGCATCATCACCTATTGCACCCGGCAACAGCCGCACGATAGCATCAGTCATCACCGCTGCTGCCAGTTCGCCACCCGTCAGCACATAATCGCCGATAGTAACCTCGCGAGTGATAAAATGGTCGCGAATACGCTGATCTATCCCCTTGTAATGTCCGCACAGGATGATGATGTTTTCAGCCAGCGACAAGGTGTTAGCCATCGGCTGAGAAAACTGCTCACCATCTGGTGTCACATAGATCACCTCATCATAATGTCGCTCGGCCTTCAGGCTTGAGATAGCATTGTCTATGGGTTGGCATTGTAACACCATTCCTGCAAATCCGCCAAAGGGGTAATCATCCACACGGCGCCATTTATCTTCGGTAAAATCACGCAGATTATGCACATATATATCTGCAATACCCTTTTCCCGAGCGCGCCCCAAAATGCTCTCTTTCAGGAAGGGTTCCAGCATCTCGGGCATCACAGTTATGATATCTATTCTCATCGTGGCGAGTTATTTATTATAAGTAAAGGATGAACCACCGAGGAATTCACGCATGATTGAGGTTGGAGGAATCTCCTTGTCTGCCACCGGAATAAAATAATTCAGGAAACGCATCAGACGATGTGCTTCACAATACTCCGGGCAGTTCTTCGGTACGGTTTGCAGGATAGGCTCTGCATGATTGCGCAGGACGGCAAATTCTATGAGCAGTGCCGAGTTGAACATCACGTCAGCATTCTCCTGATATGGACGTATCCACTGCCTTTCAGCATCGCATACATTCGGCCACTGCCTGATGCTTTCTTGTGCAGTGAAAGCATCTTTGTTATAATCACGCACGATACGGCGGAGAAGTCGGTTGTCCGTAGGAAGAATCACGTTATGGTCGTCAAGGTTGATGCTGGTAAGTGCCGAGATGAAGATGCGGAACTTTGCCTTATCATCAATCCTGTCTGTGAGATATGGGTTGAGCGCGTGTATGCCTTCAAGAAGCAATACAGAACTGTCGTCCAATTTTATCCTCTTGCCACGATACTGGCGCAAACCGGTGGTGAAATTATATTCCGGCACTTCCACTTCCTCGCCATTCAGCATACGCAAGACATCACGCTGCATCATCTCATGGTCAACAGTATCGAAATTGTCAAAGTCGAATTGTCCATTCGGCAGACGTGGGGTATCCAAACGATTCACGAAATAATCGTCCGTAGATATACTTATCGGTTGTAAGCCACATGCCAACAGCTGTATGCTGATACGTTTACAGAAAGTTGTTTTACCTGAAGATGACGGACCTGACACAAGAACTACACGTAAAGGATGCTCCGTGTCGGCATGTCTCCGAGAGATTTCCTCAGCAATTTGAACTATCTTCTTCTCCTGCAATGCTTCAGACACCTGAATGAGTTGACTTGCATTTCCGTCCAGACAGGCACGGTTGACATCGCCCACAGTGCTCAAATGCATGATATTGTTCCAACGGCGTGCTTCAGCAAAAGTCTCTATCGTGCGTGGCTGGAGCATTGACTTGGCAAGGTGTGTAGGGTCTGTTGTATCAGGCAACTGTAAGATAAAACCATTCTGATATGGCTCCAGACCATACACCTGCAGATAACCTGAGTCCGGCACCAAACGCCCGTAATAATAATCCACAAAGTCATCCAACGTATAATAATCGGTATATACCTGCCCACTTGTCTCCAGCAGGCGCGTCTTGTCTGTTGCACCACATTGGCGGAACATTTCTATGGCTTCTTCACTATGCACCTCATGACGGTGAAAAGCGATTTTAGAGTCTATTATCTCCTGCATCCTCTGACGAAGCTTATCCACTACAGACTCTATAGTCTCGTCGCTGACACCGTCAATACGACAGAACAGTCCATTACTGATAGGATGCTCAATGTGCAGTTTGACACCTTTATATGTATCGTGTACTGCCTTGCTCAACACGAAACATAATGAGCGGACATACACCCGCTGTGCAGAGGCATCGCGAAGATCAAGAAACTCAATGTCGCGATTGTGATAGACACGGAATTTAAGTCCTTGACTGACGTTGTTGACCTTTGCCGAGATGATTGGGAAAGGCTTCTCAAACGAGAATTCAGATAACACTTCAAGCAACGTACTGCCATCATTGATATCCTTTGTCTCACCAGTATTTTTACAGAAGATTTTCAGCATATATGCCTTATGACAATTTGTTTACTGCAAAATTAGCGCAAGGCGAGAGAAAAGCCAAATTTTCGAAGAAAAGAGGATAAATATTTTTGGAAAATCCAAGCTTGCTTGAGTTTTTGCAAAATATTTAGACTCGTTGAAGACGTTAGTCTTTGGCTTT
>JAGHTU010000006.1 GCA_018065185.1 Candidatus Equicola faecalis
CCGTCGTCCAAAGTCGCGGAACATCTGTTCCAATCGAAGGGATTCTCCGATGCCGTTTTGGGGGTCTTCCGATGCTGTCGAGGGTCTTTCCTGATGCCATCAATGGCATCCCTTCGATGGTTATACGGGACCCCAACGATGGTTACACAAGACCCCTTCGATGGAAATCCGAACTCCCATTGATGGGAATCCGGTTTCAGTCTCTCGCTTTTCAAATTCTCACTTCCTCTTTATGTTTCACGCTTTCATTTTGCAAACAGAACAATAAGACAAAAAGACACGCCACACAAATGTTGATGGCGTGCTTTCTTAAAGTTTACCCTCGCTGAGAAGGATAGAACTATTTGATGGTCATTTTATCTTCGGCTTCAGTTCGTCTGGAGAATCGTTGGTAAACATATCAACAACGGGTGCGGACTTACGGAAGAAATTCAAAACGTCATCAACCGACAAACGTAATGATGGTGCAAACTCTGGGCTCTGCATATAGTTGAGCACCGAGGCACGCATCTGACGCGCAACGATGCGGTGGTCAAGATTGCGGGAAATATCCATCGTAGTCATCAGCAGTTTGCCATTAAGCACCTGTGCCTCCAGCACCATGCCGAGACGGCGACTGACGTGCCATGTGTCAATGGGCTGTATTGGTGACGAATAGGAAACAGGTAAATCGCAGAAATTCATCACTTGCGCATGGTTCAGCAGTTCCCACCAGTTCAAGTTGCCCCAGTCATCAGTAGGGAAATGACGGAAGAGCGGATGCTCTGCATCTATCACAGCCCCCGTGGTGTGAGGTGGACGCATCTTAAACCATGATGTATTCCAGAACACAGGCAGATATGTCTGTCGTACATCAGCACCGAGCCTTATGCGACCAGCAGCCAACAGTAGCACCTTTCCACCCTCATGCAGAGTGCGCAGGGCATGAGCATCAAGGGTGTCGGTGATTAGGATGTCTGTCTGTGGCATTTCCACAAGAGAAGGATAGACCCAAAAATCCCATTTATTTGCAACACCACGCTCCCCACTTACGGTAAGAGTAAACTTACCGGCTGTCGTGACAGATGACATTTGCCAGTTCACGATGCCCACTTCAAGATTTCTTCCCAACGGATAGTCACGCACCGGAAAAGAGGAGGAAAGGACGGTTTCACCGTTTGCAGAAGTGATGGTATAGGAGAAATGTTCATTGATGAGCGGAGATGAGGCGTTCATCAGTTCTATCGGCACACAGAGCGTCTCGTCATTAGTATAGATAAACTTCGGGAAACGTGCCAAAGGCACCATAGGAGAACAGAACGCACGCCAGTCGTCTGCCGTACAGTAGCCCTTCTCGCGCCAATGCACATTCAGCACTCCCACAAGTGCCGAACCCTGACCACTATAGTCGTTGAGCGACAGCAACTGGAAACCTGCATAGTCAGGCGTGCGGAGGTTCCGCTCTATCTCATACTTATAGCACAGCGTCTGCAGTCTGCCACTCGCATTCAGGAAACGCCTTGCCTGATGTTCCATGCCATTCTCCCGCAGAAGGTCGGCAAAGATTTCAAAGTTCCGCGCCTTATATGCACCCGTATATTGCGACACCTCGCTCAAATCAGGAAAAGCACACCACTGCCCCTGCTCATGAGCGATGATGGGTGAATGGTTCGGCACACTGTCGCGATAATTACGCGGAAAAAGTATCTGGCTGTGATAATCGTCAAAGGACTGAGGCGGACGGCGTTCCCAATCCAACCCACGCGCACCAGCCTTGACGTGATATTCACTGCCTGAATCCCAAGCCCAACCACCGCCTACGGAAGCACCGCAATAGAGACGTGACGGGTCATAGTCGTGCATCGCTTTCACCCAGTCATTACAGTATGCCACCCAATCACCTGCCGGCTCGTTGCCTGCCGCCATCATCACGAATGACGGATGATGACCATAGGTGTCAATGATTCTGCGCGACTCTTCCATGAGATATTCATCAATCTTCTGCCCACGGCGCAATTTCACGCCATGATTAGGCCAAGATGGTCCCTCAACCTGCAGATATATACCGCAACTATCAGCTGCCGTAAATGCAGCATCCGGTGGACAGTAACTATGAAAACGCATGTGGTTCAGTCCATACTCCTTACACTTGCGGAACACCATCATCCACGACTCCACATCGGTAGGCGGATAACCTGTTTCGGGGAAACAGCAGTTGCCCACCGTACCACGCATCCACACCGGATGACCATTAAGGAGAATTTGACTACCACGAACACTTATCTCACGCATACCGAAAGACACTGGAATTTGCATACCGCGATAAGTGACGGTGCGGTGATACACTGTCGGGTGGAACTCGTCCCAGGCCACACAGTCATCACCCATCTGAAGACGAAAGATAGTGTCGTTGACAAGAACATCTACCGTCTTATCAGCAAGATGCGGACGCACCTGAAGGCGATAGACAGTTGCCGGCTTCGACTGAAGTTCGATGCGCCCGACGATGCCGTTCCAGTTGCCCTGCGTCTGGTCAGTGACAGAATGCGAGTCTTGACCTACACACACATTTTCAATACCATTATACACCCGTATCGCTATCTCATTACGCTTACCAACGCGTATATAATCCGTCACGTCATATTCGTGCGGTGTGCTGAGTGAGGACTGATGACCGGCTTCCCTACCGTTGACATACAGTGTGGTCTCAATATGAGGGCGTTCAAGAAATAGGAACACGCGATTTCCGCGCCACGACGACGGGACCGAGACATTCTTTCTGTACCACGCGTTGCCTATGTAATGCTTATTTGGAGTGAGGAAGAAAGGAAATTTCATCTGTCCAGCCACGCGATATTTCTCCATATAAGGGTTGAAATAGAAAGACGAATCGTAGAGTGATGCCGTCCACTGTGTCGTGACACTTATATCATCACCCTTGCCAGCGGTGAGCATGGAGTTCGGCAATGTGACTGACTCCTCATAACGAGGAATATTACCTATGGAAAAGTCCCATTTCCCTGATAAATCCATCATCTCCTGCGATTGCACATGACAAACGACAAAAGACGAGACAACAAGAAAAAGTAAGCAGTATCTTTTCATCCTTTATCTCCTTTCAGCCCTTTTTCACCTAAAGCAATCATCGCTTCACAATGACGGCGGTTACGCAACGTAAGGTCTTCTTCCCATACAAGCAAGTCAGGAAGAGAAACAGCGAAGTAGTCCATCGTCACCTGATCGAAATAATGCTGTTTACCATAGTTGATTAACTTATAGAACAGTCCGCGTGCCTTGTCCTCATCTCCAAGAGCACGCCAACAAAGACCTGCAAAGAAAATCTTTTCCGGTTTTGCATCATTGTAATAAAGAGCAGCTGCAGGTTCGGTAGGCCCGACAGTACCCAGTTGCCACATCCGTTCAGCCATCGTCTCATCGCCCTGAAGATGATAAGCCTCGCCAAGCCAATAATAGATATCGTTATCTTGCGCACCAAAAAGTTTTCCCTCACCGAGCGATGCAGGAAATCTCAAGCACTCCTCCAACAATGTGATTGCTTCATTTGAACGCAAATTCTGCTTCGCCAACTCTATCCGACACATCTGGTACTGACCACTCACCTTACCTTCACCACCCTCCCATGGATGGAAGATGCGATGGTCAATAATCTCCTTTGCCTCTAAATAACGCCCAAGTTGATTGAGGATAGTAGCATGCTCCAGAACGAGATCATCACGCTGTGCGACAATATCGGAATGGTTCTCCAAGAGATGCAGACGCACGTTCAGGTCACGTCCAAGACGTTTCAGGAGTTGGTCATATTCCATCAGGATGCGTGCATCACTTTCATCAGCATCGTATGCACGTTGCATAAAGAGTTCTGCTTTCTGGCTGTCGTGCTCCTTATTATAATATAGCAGAGCCAGATTGCGCAATATGGACGGGCATCGGAAATCCTTGTCATGCTCTGCCGCCTGCTCCCAATTCTCTCGGGCAAGGTCATATTGGCGCTTGTCATAAAACAGATTACCCAGCAGATAATATGGTATATAGTCTGATGAGGTCTGTTCCTTCGCAAGTTCCAAAGCCAGAACAGCCTCAATACGATTCGGATTGATGAAATAAGGCGACATCCGTGAAGCCTTTTCATAGGCGGTCTTATTTGTCTGTCCGGCAAGGTGGTCCGCCCACGCCATATAATAGAAGGTCATCGCATTACACACACCGTCATCAATGGCAAGTTGCCAGATAGACGAAGCCTCCCGATAAAGCCCTGCCGCCATATAGTCAAGAGCGAGTTCGTCATAATTATTTATATCGCCATGCATCAGTTCGCGCATCTCCTGCGTGCGACCAAGTTCAAACAACACACCATAGTTGAAAGGATTGATGCGCAATGACTCTTCCATAAATGCACTCACATCCATGTTGTCTGCTACTGTGTGAAGAAGCAGATATGCCTTCAGCGCACGTGCCTTATGGTTATGCCAGCCATAGATCAGTGCCTGTCCCACCTCATAGAGTGCGCGTTCATAGTCGCCACACATCGTGGATATCTGCGCGCACGACATGAAGCCAGCGTCTTGCCATGCTTTGTTCCATGTGGATTTATAGAAACAGTCGTAAGCCTCAGCATAGCACCCCTGATATTTCAGTGCAAGACCAAGATTATACATCGGCTCGCCGTCATAAGGATTAGGATTGCGCTTCTGCAACACTTTGACCGCAGTACGCAGATAAGGCTCTGCCTTGTCTGGACGGCAACGGCGAATATACCACAGCCCCATAGCATTATTGCAGCGCACGTCAAGAGGGTCGCGCCGCAAGGCCTCCTCATAATAATCTTTGGCAGACCATGTGGCATGACGATATTGCTCGAGATGTAACCCCGTGAGATAGAGTTGCTCGTTGGTCTTCACCTCATCAGGCTTCAAGGCAGCCTCGGCAGCATCTGGTATCGGTCTTATCTCATCCGGTTCGGCATGCCAGGAAAGCACCTCGCGCCCGTTCCTTACGATAGACAGATGCAGATGGTGCAACTGCTCATCATCAAAATCACAATCAAAGGTGAGTATCTGCTCTGGCGACAACGTCACATCATCACAGAAATAATCCTTGCCGGAGTCATCATACAATCGGATATGCACCTGCTGACGGCTCGTTGCAAAGACCATCATACCCTTTTCCGTGACATTGACGATGAAGTCCTTGCTAGCATTCTTCACAATACCCAGTTCACGATAAGGTATGAAGTATTGCACGAAACTCTTTTCCTCGTATGGCATGAGCCATGAAAAGTCGGGTTGATTCTCCGTGAAGACTCCCGCCATAAGTTCGATATATGGACCATCCTCGTCTGTAAGATTTCTGTCCCATGCGCGACCGAAATCGCCATTACCCCATGTCCACTGTTTCTTACCAGGTGAGATGTGATGGTCGGCAACGTGTAGCATACCACCATGGGTATCATTCTCGTACCCACCCTCAAAATCATACTTGGATTGAGCTATCATATATGAGGTAGGCACCTTTATGTTACGATAGTTTGAGATATCTACACCTGAGGAATAGTCCATCTTATAATAGGTGCCTGTAGCTATCGGAAACGAACTGACGGCACGCTTGCCATGGTCGAATACGGCATTAACATCTGGTGGGAACACACTCTGGTAATCATCATTGACGGCAACAGCAGGATTTGCCCACCATAAGAACGTCTGTGGCATCTCAGTAGGATTATACACCCGTCCCTTTACCTCAAGATAGGCGCACCCCTTGCGAAGCGTAAAGCCCGCCTGTCCCTGCTGATGGAACATCCTCTCGCGCTCATTTATCCATACCGTAACACTATCCTCATGCTCTTCTATGGTACAGTCCACCGCCATAAAGGTGCTCGGACGGTGATGCTGTGGCCAGTTAAACTCTATACCGCCAGAAATCCATGGCCCTGCAAGTCCCACAAGGGCTGGCTTGATGACATGATTATAATAGATGAAATGCCTTTGCTTGATTTTATCGTATGCCATCTGTATGCGTCCGCCAAGTTCTGGTAGCACCATAACCTTGATATAATCGTTCTCCATGAAGACAGCCTCATAAGTGTGAGGAGTCTTCTCGTCAGCAATGCTCTCAATGACGGAATAGGGATAGACTACGCCACTTGAGCCCTGATAGACACGCTTCTCAAGAAATATCGGGTTTTTCTCTGGTGCACCTGCTTCATAGGTGAGAATCACCACCTTTTCTTTCCATGCTTTTACCATATCGATTATCAATTATTATTTACTCCAATATCTTGCCTTTCGTTTCCGGACATTTCCTGAAAAGGAAGATAAAAGCTAAAATACATATTCCACTATATATCCAGAACGAACCATAACTACCCACCGAGGCATTCATGAGAGGGAACGTATAGGTGAGGGTGCAACAGCCTGTCCAAAGGGCAAACGTACATACTGCCATTGCCACGCCACGCACGCGATGAGGAAATATCTCAGCTAGGAGCACCCACGTGACTGGCCCCAACGTCATTGCATAACAAGATATCGCCATAACCACCAGCACCACCATCAATAGGCCCTTTACCTCAACGAAATAACATGTGCCAAGAATAAGGTAGATCATTCCTAACCCGCCTGCACCAATGAGCATCAGCGTCCGTCTTCCCCATTTTTCTACCGTATAAAGGGCAACAAATGTGAACAACACATTAGCAATACCAGTAATGACAATATTTATAAACATCCCATCGACGGAGAAACCTGCTCCTTGAAATATCTCCTGTGCATAATTGAAAATCACATTCGTACCACACCACTGTTGGAACACAGCTATGACGAGTCCCAACAATAGCAGTCGGCCGTACTTTCCACTGAACAGAGTGAGTAACGTAGCCTTATGGTGCGCTTCATCAGCCGACACCTTACCCTGTCGCATGGCAATATAGACAGGCGATTCCGGAATGAACAGTGCCAAGACGAGGAACAATGCAGCCGGTATAGTCTCTGCCCAGAACATCCAACGCCAGCCCATGCGCACGTTCCATGTCTGCATCAGTTCTGCAGTCGCCATCGTCGGGTCAACAGATTCGGCAAGCAACATATTTATCACCTGTGCAAAAAGAATACCCAGAACAATAGTCATCTGGTTCAGGCTCACCATGCGCCCACGGATATTAGCAGGACTGACTTCCGCGATATACATCGGCGACAGCATACTAGCAATACCTATTCCGATACCACCAACGAAACGGGATATGTTAAACAAGAGAAAGTCATTAAACAAACCTGTACCCACAGCACTCACCGTAAATAGGACGGCAGCAAAAAGCAAAAGAGGCCTGCGCCCCCAGCGGTCAGTGAGCCATCCTGCCGTCATCGCACCGAACAGACATCCGATGTTTGCCGTTGTCATCGCAAGACCCTGTAATGATGGAGAATCAGCAATACCGAAATACAATTCATAAAAAGGTTTGGCACCACCTATGACTACCCAGTCATATCCGAACAAGAGTCCACCAAGTGCCGATACACTACAGATAAAATATAAAAAACTTCGTTTCATTGTTTTAATGTCAACAGTTTATGGCTTTTAATTATTAATATTAATCATCAATTGTCAATACGCTGCACGGTAACGGTTTTCTTCCTTATCGCCAAGCATAGACAAATATGACTGATAACGCGACATGGCTATCTTACCTTCTTCCACAGCGCACAAGACAGCACATCCCGGTTCATGTGTATGTGTACAATTAGAGAAACGACAATGAGTGGATTCTAAAAATATCTCACGAAAGTAATGCCCCACCTCCTCAGGTTCAAAATCAAACGTGCCAAAGCCACGTATTCCCGGAGTGTCTATCACAAACGACTTCCCCATATCTACACCATTGACCCGGAACATCTCGGAGAAGGTGGTGGTATGCATACCCTGATCGTGTGCTTCACTCAAAGGGGCAGTCTTCTGCTGATGACCAGCGATGAAATGGTTCAGTAACGTGCTTTTCCCCACTCCACTATGACCAGAGAAGACAGACACTTTTCCATACAGCAAGGTCTGAACCTGTATCAGCGAAGAGGCTTCTGTGGCTGTGATTGCAAGACATTCATAACCAATGCCCGAATATAGTTTCATCAGTTCGCCCTGGCGGAAGAGTTCGTCTTCGTTCAATAAATCTGTCTTGTTGAAAAGTAGCACCACCGCCACGCGATAAGCCTCAGCGGAAGCAAGGAAACGGTCAATGAAAGTGGTGGAAGTCTGCGGATGACTTACCGTGACAAGCAGGAAAGCCTGATCCACGTTAGATGCTATTATCTGACTCTGTTTGCTGAGGTTGATGGATTTGCGGATGATGTAGTTACGGCGGTCGCAGATGTCGGTAATGAAAAGCTCATCTGCATCAATCTCCACCCAGTCGCCCACCGCCACAGGATTTGTAGAACGTATGCCCTTCAACCTGAAAGCTCCCTTTATTTTACAATCAAGAAGCTGATCATCGTCCACAAGGACGGTGTACCAGCTTCCTGTATTTCTAACCACAAGACCTTTCAATGCGTTTAGTGTTAGTTTTAGAGTTCAAAACGCTCACAACTCATTACGGTCAGTTATATAGTCATTATTTCTTCATTCTTTGCTGCAATCAGTGTATCCACCTTCTTGATAAACTTGTCGTGTATCTTCTGTAATTCGGCTTCAGCATCTTTCTCCAAGTCTTCAGACAGCCCTTCCTTAATCATTTTCTTCAATCGTTCAATACCATCACGACGTATATTTCTCACCTGCACCTTTGACTTCTCACCTTCGGCATTACATTGCTTTGTGAGTTCACGCCGACGCTCTTCTGTTGGTTGCGGAAGATTCAGACGTATTATCTCTCCGTTATTCTCAGGAGTTATGCCCACATTTGCAGCCATGATGCCCTTTTCAATGTCGCGTATAGCCTTCTTGTCCCATGGACGAATGCTTATAGTGCGAGCATCCTGTATCTGCACATTTGCCACCTGATTAAGCGGAACGACAGTTCCATATGATTCCACTTTCACATCGTCAAGAATGTGTAAATTTGCTCTACCTGCACGAATACGACCCAATGACTCGTCAAGGAACAATGTCGTCTTTTCCATTTTCTCCTCGCAGGATTTCAGTAAATCTTTAGTATCAGCCATAATAGTTTATTGTATTTAGGTGTTTGTATTATTGTCTATCGTCTTCAGTTCGTAGCCTTCACTCAAAAGCCATTCTATACTTTCCGGCAATGCGGTATGCAGTCTCTGAATGCTACGCAGGGAATCATGGAAAGTAATGATACTGCCGTTACGAGTATAGCGTTTCACGTTTTCCACCACATTCTCAGGTCGCATGCGCTTACTATAATCACGCGTTATCACATCCCACATCACAATCTTATAATGCTGAGACAGCCAGATACGCTGTTCCGGTTTCATCCATCCGTATGGCGGACGGAAGAGATGGGAATCTATGTAGTTGCCCGCCTTCTTCACATCTTCGACATAGGTCTGCAAGGAGCATCGGTATCCACTAATATGATGAAACGTATGATTACCTACGCTATGACCTTCTTGGAGGATACGCTGATAGAGTTCAGGAAATTTCCTCACGTTGTCACCCACCATAAAAAATGTTGCTTTCACGTTGTAACGCGCCAACGTGTCAAGGATAAACGGTGTTGCTTGTGGTATCGGCCCATCATCAAAAGTCAGATATACCGCCTTTTCATCATGGTTTCCACGCCACATTGCCGATGGACATAGCCACCCCAACCACCGTACAGGTCTTTCTATCAGCATCTTTCTACACCTTTAGAAATTAACATTGCCTCCACGCCTTTCATATTATTGTGCGGTAATAAGTATCAACCTGTTGCGCAAGCGAATCGGCATATTCTTTGCTGACAGCAGATGCAGCAATGATACATTGCTGTGCATAGAAAGCATATGTCATACATTCTTTCCTGTTGTTCTGGAATTGTTCGTCATTAAAGTCCAGATACCAACGCATATATTGCATGGCATTGTTTGCGATGTTGCATATTATCTCCTTTGCACGCTCTTTCTCACCTAACTCGGCATAGACATTTGCCATCTCCAGCGAACCACTTAGGTAATGGTCAGGCACCAACGAAGAAGGGATATGCTTATCAGCATAGTGCAACACCTCCAATGCCTTATCGTTCTGCCCTTCAGCATACAGTGCCGTTGCAAGCGTAGCAAAAAGGTTGCGATGAGTCCAACACATACGCATGATAGTTTGATCAAGATAAAGGTTCTTGCCCTTGTCAAGACCACCGAACTTGTATTTATGCATTAGATTATCGTACATCCTTGCAGTATCTATAGTTTTCACCCCTGGTAGCGGACGTCCCTGAGATGAGGTGGTGAATGGCGTAATGCGCGACACAAGCCCTTCCTTCACCAGATTATCGCCAAGGTTCAGGTAATTCTCACTACCTACGGTCACTGCCACATAAATCGGTCGCACCCAATTACAGTTGGCAAGCATTTCAAGAACCATCAAGTCTCCCTTATACAAAGCGCGTTTGCCAGCGAGTGAGATTACCATCCTCTCTGGAATCTCTTCCGTAGCCATCAACATGCCACTACGACGCACAGCATCCTTGTCCACCGTCATATAGATGGTGTCTGTTGGGATACAATGGAAATTCTCATCTGTGCTACGCACCCAATATTTAAGGATGTTCTTCAACTCAAACGGTTCATCGCCAAATGAACGTCGAGCCTCATCTGGATTGGTCTTATATAATTCCAACACAGCCTGTTTTACTTCAGGATGGACTTCCACATATTCGTTTGTACCCGTACAATATTCCAATCTGTTCCATGTGATAGGCACAGATGGCGAATTATATGCCGGACGTTTCATTTGGTCTATATACCAGTCTGTCTGAATATACGACAGATTGCACACTCTTGCATCTGTGCGGAAACCTTCTGTATCCTGATTATACCACAACGGGAAAGTATCGTTATCGCCATTGGTATAAATTATAGGATAATTGCCATCAGGAAGTGTTGCCAAATAATTCTGCCCAAAGTCGCGACACATATAACGACCACTGCGGTCGTGATCGTCCCACGTTTGAGAAATCATCTGTATCGGCACCAACAAACACAATAGAGCTATCACCATTGATATCACACCGACGCTCTTGAATACTGCAAGACGTTTATTTTCCATATAGCGATTCAGCCAGTCAATGATTGCAACCACGCCCATTCCGCACCATATAGCAAATGCGTAGAACGAACCTGCATAAGCATAATCACGCTCACGTGGCTGTTGTGGTGTCTGGTTCAGATATATGACAATAGCAAGACCTGTCATGAAAAACAAGAAACATACCACCCAGAACTGGCGTATGCCACGGCGTCCTTTATATGCCTGCCAGAACAATCCCAACAGACCAAGCAACAATGGCAGACAATAGAACACATTGTGTCCCTTGTTTGCTTTCAATTCATCAGGCAGACGGTCCTGATTGCCCAAACGCAAATTATCAATAAATGGTATGCCCGAAAGCCAGTTGCCATGCTCCAACTCACCATTACCCTGAATATCATTCTGTCTGCCGGCAAAATTCCACATGAAATAACGCCAGTACATCCAGTTACACTGGTAAGATAGGAAAAAACGTATGTTGTCTATCTGGCTTGGCACTTTCACCATCACCTGTTCTCCACAACGGTCGTATGGCACCTCATTGCCATTCACGCCGTTCATCCAACTCTCATAGTCATCACGATGAGTAGCATCCCACATCCTTGGAAACAGCATATTCTGTGCATAGACATAACTATTCTTATGACCAGCAACGAAATATGAATCTTTCTCATCAGGCGTTGCTTTGTCTTTGCGCTGATAGACAGGCGCACCTTCATTCTGTATTGGAATACACATATTACCTTGCCGCTCCAACTTCACCTGCGAGGTATAAGCCTGACCATAGAATAACGGACGGTCGCCATACTGCTCACGACCAAGATACTGCCCAAGAGAGAACACGTCTTCCGGTGAGTTCTGGTCCATAGGAGGATTTGCCGATGAACGGATAACGATAACGGCATAAGTGGAATATCCTATCATTATCATCAGCATGGCAAGCAAAGCCGTATTACGCACACGGAATGAAAGGAGTGACTTACCGCCCCATTTGCGTGCCACCAAAAGCCACAGCAGAGCTATGACGATGACACCTATCACAATTGACCATGCGCCATGTCCGTAGAATGGAATACCCAACAGAGCGATAGAGGCAACGAACGACAAGTTGCCACGCAGATTACTTTTCTGTAAATAAGTCTCAAATACCGCCCATATCACACAAAGCACTACACAGACAATATATACCACTAGACCTGTGTTAAACGGCAGACCGAAACCATTGACGAAGAGCAGTTCAAACCATCCTCCCACCTTCACAATACCCGGCACAATACCATAAAGCACAGCTGCGATGAGAACCACAGATATGCCTAATGCTAACAAAGAACCTTTCACATTTGCTTCAGGATATTTCTTATAGAACCAAACCAAGACGATGGCTGGGATGCAAAGCAGATTCAGCAAATGCACGCCTATAGAAAGACCTGTGAGATATGCAATAAGTAACAGATAACGGTCTGAGCGTGGAGTCTGTGGCTGATTCTCCCATTTCAGGATAAGCCAAAACACAACAGCCGTAAATGCCGAAGAATAAGCATACACCTCACCCTCTACGGCACTAAACCAAAACGTATCGCTGAAAGCATATATCAGCGCGCCTACCATACCACTGCCGAAGATGGCACTCACCTGCCATAGACTCAATGTCTTCGCATCATCATCAACGATGAGTTTTTTGACAAGATGTGTGATCGTCCAAAACAGAAACAGGATACATACTGCAGATAGCAGTGCACTCATAGTATTCACCATTCCTGCCACCTGTGCAGGGTCGCTCACAAACTGTGAGAACAAATTAGCTGTAAGCATGAAGAACGGTGCCCCCGGTGGGTGTCCCACTTCAAGTTTATATCCAGTTGTGATAAATTCCGGACAGTCCCAGAAACTGGCTGTCGGCTCAATAGTCATACAATACACTACGGCAGCAATAACAAAAGCCAGCCAACCGAGGATATTGTTTGTCAGGTTATAAGTTTTGTTATTCATAATCTTCAATATGAAGTTTTTTAATGATTTTAATGACGGGCAAAAATAATAATATTATTTTAGTTACACAAATCCGCGATTGCTTTCTTACAATTTCCGTATTTTAGCAAATTTCAACAGGAGCAGTTTCCGTCCACAACTACGGAAATCCACACACACCTTCGTATTTTCGCCTTCGCCATCCACGAACACGACTTCCCCCACACCGAAACGTTCATGTTCTATCTTATCTCCAACAGAGAAAAGGCTTGCCCCCTGTGAGGCTCCGGATACAGAAGAAGACCTTATCGGAACCATTGTCGGCTTCGGTCTGCTCGCGTAGGATACACCGTGTTCCTCATCACTATGTGCATACATGTGACGCATTCTCATCGCTGGTTGAACCGAGCGGATGGAAGTCACACTCTTAAAAGGAGAGTGAGACTGCTTCGTACTGCCACTCCCTGCAATATACTGGGAATCAATATCCCGCAGGAAACGGCTTGGGGTATTCGTCTCCATCTTACCGTAACGCCAACGGTTTTGTGCGCTCGTAAGATAGCAATGTTTTGCAGCGCGTGTAATCGCCACATAAAGAAGTCGCCGTTCCTCTTCCAAAGCGCGTAGCGAGCCCGTACACATCGGTGAAGGAAAGATATTTTCTTCCAATCCGACAACAAACACCGTAGGGAACTCAAGGCCTTTGGCGGCATGAATTGTCATGAGACTTACCTTTGGCGAAGATTCATCATTTCCTCGGTCAAGGTCGGTAACGAGAGCTACCTCCTGTAGGTAGTCAGGCAGAAACACATGCGCTTCGTCATTATTATCTCGGGCTGTAGCCACAAAATCGGCAAGCGCATTTACCAAAGCCTCCAGATTCTCCTGTCGCTGTACATCCTCAATATCCATTGAAGAGTAAATTTCTGAAGCTATACCGCTCTTATGAATGATTAGCGAACCGAGTTCACTAGCATCCATTGACGGAAGCAAAGAAATAAACGATGAAATCAACTCTTTGAAATCATTAAGTTTTGTAAGGACACTCTTACTTACTTCCAAACGATAACGCTCCGGTTGGCAGACGACAGCCCACGCGCTGACACCGGAGATGGAGGCACAGTGCAAGAGCTTGCTTACGGTCGTATCGCCTATACCACGTGCCGGATAGTTTATTATTCGTTTGAAAGCCTCCTCGTCGTGTGGGTTCACCACCATACGGAAATAGGCAATCACATCTTTCACTTCCTTACGGGCATAGAAACTCAGTCCGCCATAGATGCGGTATGGTATGCCGTCGTGACGCAGAGCTTCCTCGAACTGCCGACTCTGTGAGTTGGTACGGTACAGGATTGCAAAATCCGAATAGCGTGCTCCTTCGGCATTCATGATAGTCCTTATCTGTCTGCATACGATAAGTGCCTCTTCCTTATCACTATACGCATCTTTCCTTATCAAGCGTTCCCCTTCGGCATTTTCCGAATACACCTCTTTATGAATCTGCTTTTCATTATGTTTGATGAGCGAATTGGCAGCTGCTACGATGAGTTTAGTACTCCGATAGTTACGCTCCAACTTAAACAATTGTGCGCCCTGAAAAGACTTTGTGAAAGAAAGGATATTATCAATATTAGCACCTCGGAACGAGTAGATGCTCTGTGCATCATCGCCCACCACGCACACGCGCTTACGTTCACGAGTGAGCTGTAGCACAATCTGGTGTTGCGCATAATTCGTGTCCTGATACTCATCCACAAGGACAAAATGAAACCTCTCTGCCCATTTCCTACGCACTTCCTCATGGCGTTCAAATAGAAGCCATGTGTTCAACAGCAAATCATCAAAGTCCATGGCATTTGCCTGACGGCAACGGTTGGAATAAGTCTGATAGAGCATTTCCACCTCTGGTATTTCCTGTTCGCGGTCGCGGACTACAAAACCTTGAGACATACCATAATCTTCGGCAGAAACCAACCTGTTTTTTGCTTCTTCAATACGTGCCAGTACCGTCTGCGGTTTATACACTTTCTCATCCAGCCCCATCTCCTTGATGATGCGCTTCATCAAGGTCTTCGAGTCGGTTTCATCGTATATTGTAAAGTTCCTTTCATAGCCGGTATGAACATATTCCATACGCAGGATTCGTGCAAAGACAGAATGAAACGTACCCATCCATAACATCTGAGCCATATCATCGCCCACAAGTGATGCAATCCTCTGGCGCATCTCCGAAGCCGCCTTATTCGTGAATGTTAGAGCAAGGATATTATATGGCGACATGCCCTGTTCAATGAGATATGCAATCTTATAGGTCAGCACACGCGTCTTGCCTGCACCTGCACCCGCTATGACAAGTGAAGGACCATCGCAATACTCGACGGCACGTCGCTGACTCTCATTTAGTTCCTCTGCAAGATTCATCAGTTTTATTTCCTTTTATGAAAGTTGAAACCTATATACACGTTCAGATTCCCGAACATATTGGTTGTCTTTAGGTCAGAATGACGGAAATTATAGGTATTCAAGATATAACTCACACCGGCAAACCATCGTGAGTTATTATATACCGCCCCAAGACGCAGGAGCCCGTCAATGTTGAGATAGTTGTTTGAGAATGCCCTACGCCAAAATGGTCGATCCTTATCGTCGTCATAAGTACTTTCAATATGGTCAATAGCTATCGCGGCAGAAAGCGAAGCATTAATAAGAAAATTCCTTGCCGGCACCCAGTTATAGGCGTAGCCCAGAGAGAAGTTCAAATCGGAATAACTCACCTCGTCAATACGTAGTGTGGAATCCATTACACTCGGATTAAAACCATGCTGCAACAATAGTGAATCAAGTTTGCGATGGTCGTAGTCAAGCGTATGATGCGTATATCCTATACCAGCAATAAACGAACCAGCACTCCTGCGCTGTATTGTGCTCTGACTATATGCCGCAGGATATGAGAAATGATTATTATTAAATATATAATATATGTTTGCGCCCATCACGCCCGACTTCAACCCTCCGAAATTGAGTCCTTCCAACTCACGGGTATTTATGCCACGCCCGAAATCTGCCTCGCGTATCCTGTAATCCGTTCCCGTCTGACGATAATACAAGTCTATACCGATAAGGTTGGTATAGAAACTGATGTCAAAATCCTTACGTCCGCTATGGTCGCCAAACGATGGATTACTGACATCAAACGTATATCCGAGGAATATCCAACGCCAACCGAAATACGGTCCTATGCGCGGTCGCATTTTAGGACCGAAAGAGATGGACTGTCCGTCATCCGTGCGCAGAGTATAACGCTCGGTAGAGGTGGTGGACTGCACCATCGCCGCAAAATCATATTTGTTTGGCTCTATATATGTAGTGTCATAATCATTGAATTTCTCCACAAAGTTGTTCACCGCCCGCGGAATCTTCTTAAACAGATTCTCACAGCATGCATCTGAGACACACACCGACAGCATCAGCAATAGAAATATCCTGAGACTCTGTTTCAAAACTTCTTCAATATTTTATCCATCACCCAATTTACAAGTGTGCCAGACACACAGTCGCAATCACACACCCCATCGCCCTGCAGATGTTTCACCACAGCCTCTATCAAAGGCAGTTGCACATGTTCGGGGTTTGATATATCAAAATATTCATCGCCCCCGTCCGTACTTAAACAGATAGGCTTGTAATTAAATACGGAAAAATACACTGAGCCATGCGTTCCGTTAATATCTATACGGTCAGCAGCAGCACTCTCATCACATACAAAACACCAACTGCCACTGCCTATCAGACCATTCTCGAAGCGGAAACATGCTGTCACACTATCTTCCGCATCATACAGATGGGCACGGTTCTCTGCGAAGCCCTTTGCCTCGGTAATGACACCGAAGAAATGTTGCAGTATGTCAAGCTGATGTGGGGCAAGGTCGTAAAAATAGCCACCTCCTGCAATATCCGGCTGAAGACGCCATGGCAGGTTGTCGCGATTGTAATCCAACTTGCGTGGAGGAGTAGCAAAACGTATAGTCACGCTGACCGGCGTACCCAGCACACCACTTTTAATTATCTCACCCACCTTCAGGAAATAAGGCAGATAACGGCGATAATATGCCACAAAGCATGGCACTCCTGTCTGTTGCGACACGCGGATTATCCTGGCACAGTCCTCATAACTCGCAGCAAGAGGCTTCTCCACATACACCGGTTTCCCTGCCTTCATAGCCATAATGGCATACGAAGCATGCGAAGAGGGAGGCGTTGCGATATACACGGCATTTACCTCATCATCATTAATAAGTTGTTGTGCATCAGTGTACCACTTTCCGACATTATGACGCTCTGCATACCGACATGCTTTCTCTGCATCACGGCTCATCACCGCCACGACATCCGAACCTTCGACCTTACGAAATGCAGGACCAGACTTCTTTTCGGTTACCTCACCACAACCAACAAATCCCCACTTTATAAGTTTCATTTGAAAATACTTAAAAACGCATCAAAAGTGCCCTTGTTCATATCAAAATATAGCCACGCCAGTACAGCAGCCACCAACAACAGTAATACTATACGCACAAGGCAACCAGCTAATTTCTTGATAAACACGAATGCCACGATGAAGATTATGACACTTACAATAATTTGTCCTATATTTGCCATTATAAAAATTGTTATTATTTGAACAACTGTTGGAAAGACGTCGGCACAGGAGTATCAAACTCCATACGTTCATTTGTCACCGGATGCCAAAAACACAGACGATAGGCATGCAGACACAGACGATGTAATGGGTCGTTTCCATCTCCATATTTGATATCTCCACACACTGGATGCCCCATATCGAGCGAGTGTACACGAATCTGATTCTTTCGTCCTGTTTCGAGGCGGAACTCGACGAGTGAGAAATTGACCGTGCGTCGCAGGGTGCGGAAATGGGATATAGCAAGTTTTCCGCCATTGTCAACAGGCGACGACTGCGTGATGAAATTATGGTCATCTTTCAACCAGCTCTCTATCGTACCGCTATCCTGCTCCACTTCTCCGCTCAGGACAGCCACATAACGGCGGTCAAACACTATGTCATGCCATTCATGCTCCAGAATCTGTTCCGTCTGCATATCCTTGGCATAGACCATCAGCCCCGATGTATCGCGGTCAAGACGATGCACAACATGAGCCCTGCACTTCTGACGTGTCTTTTGGAAATAATCATCCAGCACACTCTTTACGTTCAGCGAACGATGCCCACCTGCCATAGATAGTATATCGGTGGCTTTTTCAATCACCACAATCCATTTATCCTCATAGACCACCTTGACATATCGGCTCTTAAAGGCAGAGTTGCGCTTATCCTGCGAGACACTTATCGTCATCCCCACATGCAGGGGATAGTCGAACTGCGTCACCACTTTACCATTGACCTTTATACCACGATTTTTAAGTGTCGCTTTTATCTTGTTGGCACTACTCTTGACCGTCTCAAGCAAATATTCCAATAGTGGTGCCTCTCGCGTCACACGATAAATCTCATCTTCTTTCCTGTTATACATATATTCAACACGACCATTTTGAAGTTAGTGCAAAATTAGTGCAAGGTGAATACAAAGCCAAAAAATACTTGTATTTTTAGATTTTATTTTGTTAGCATCAATAGAGCTTGCTCTTATTTATGATAACAAAGAAAATCGTTAAGACGCAGTCTTTGGCTTTGTTGAGCCGAAGCCTAATTTGCGGCGAGCGAAGCGAAGGCGAAAATTAGTACAAGCCTAACACAATACAAAATAAAAACGTGTTTTTAATTTACATTATTGAAGACTAATATTATTACATCCTAATACTCGTAAATATACTATTAGTTTCCTCGCCCAAATTCAACACATTTATCTCGTAATTTTACAAGAACGGACGATTTACAAGGATTTTTGGAAATATTTATTATCGGTTTATATGTTTTTATCAAATAATCTTCTACTTTATCTATATTACAATCTAAAGTTATAAAATTCACCAACAGATTCTTTTCCATCCATCGAATAATGGCTATTTCATCTTTTTGACTAAATCGATAATTCCTACTACTATTTTTTAAAGAGCCTTTAGGTGGCATATATCCAAGTATTGCTCCAATACTTCTAAAAAATGTTGCGGGCCTCTTCAAATGAAGTTCCTCTTCCCACAACCTCTGTCTTAAACTTGATTTTGAGATACCTATATATAAAAGATTATGATTTCTATCTTTCAACATTTGTGCAAAATCATTTGGCATGGCATTAATATCAATTATTCGAATAGCATATACGCCCTTACTTTCCGGAATATCCATTTTATTTAGGGCACCTACATTTCGATAGTATTTAGGATTCATCAAATTATCTAACTTTTCATCCGTTTTGCTAGATTCAAATTCATCACAAGTAATAACCTCTATCCTTTCATCAACAATGGAGTTTTTTAATTTATTAAACTGATTATATAATTCATTAATTGCACTTTTTGCTGCACAACTTTTACTATCAGTACATTCTTCAAACCTCTTTGTAAAATCGGACTTATCAATTGACAAACATGAAGAATCCCCATTATGATACCTTTGTATATATTGTATTACCTTATCTAATGCTTTATAACGGGTGTTGCTTTTTAGATGACGAAGATCATACTCTTGTATCACTAATTCCTTTAATTTTTCAATAGCTATCATTTGAATCTAAATTTATTATGTAAATAATAACATTACCTTCTTATAAAAATATTAATAACGATAGGGGTATTGAGCACCCACTTTCATCTGCCCGAGGTCAGGAGCCTGCAGACGTTGTCTGTGTGAGGATAAAGGTCTTCATAATCTCAAGCACTTCGGGCGAGATGGTCTCTTCTATCTGTCCGTATTCAGAAGTGTGACCTGTCGTACAATGCTGGAACAGATGGTTCAATCCCGGCAACACATGAATTTCAAACTTCGCATTCGGGTTATTTGAGATAATCTCCCTATATGCCGTGATGTTCTGTGATGCTATTACCTGCATATCCTTCGTTCCGTTCAGCACGAGCACCGGACATGTGGTTGAGGCTATCGAATGGGCAGGATCATACTTACAGAAAAAGAACATCCATGGCACAAGAAATTGTTCATTAAGTTCACGGCGCGCTTCTTCTGGAAGCGTGGATGTGAGCGATTCTATCGCGGGTCTTGCCACTTCCACCGTTTCGGAGTTGTTGATTATAGAATAAAGCTCTTTGAAAAGTGCCATATTTGTGTCAAGGGCCTTCTGTGGCATGCCACTGAGTCGGAAGAGTGAGTCTTGTTGGGCAATGAGTATTTCCGTGCCTTTCACAGAAGGTCCTGCAAGTGAGATAACAAAATCCACCATCTTGCGTTCCGAAAGCATGAACGAAATCATACCTCCTTCGCTGTGACCTGCCACCCCGACATGAGTAAAACCATTCCTCGCTTTCAAAAAATCAACTGCCGCCTCGGCATCATACGACAGGTCGAGAGTGGTCGCACCCGCCTTGCCTCTCTCAGAATCGCCAACACCACGGTCGTCATAGCGCAACACGGCGATGCCATTTCGAGTGAGATAGTCGGCAATGACGGCAAATGGTTTGTGATGGTACATCTCCTCATCCCTGTTCTGTGAGCCACTGCCTGTTATCAAGACGATGGCAGGACATCTCTCCTCCCCCTCAGGCATGGTGAGAGTCCCTGCAAGTGTTATACCTTCGCGCTCGTTTCTGAACTTCACCTCTTCCTGACGGTAAGGGAAAGGTGGCTTTGGTTCCTGCGGACGTTTTATTTGCATCTTTTCTTTCCTGCTAAGTATCAAAGGTAATGTTATGCCATTCTGACTGAATGTTCCTCCGATTATTCCGTTGAGTAATGTTCCTTCAAACTTGGCAGGAATGGAAGATATATCCATACGGATATTGAATCCGTCGAAAGTTGTCTTGGCGACTTTTATTCCGCTTGCACCTTGTGCTGGCACATCAAGTACAGCATTTAAGCCGTCATTAGACTTTGAGATGTCAAAGAAGAGTCCCAACTTCATGCCCTGAACATCAAGTTCACCACCCCAGTAACCTTCAATCGACTGTGCCCAACTACATATACAAAACAACGACACAGCAAGCAATGGTAATATTCTCCTATTCATATATTCTTCTATCTTTTGTCCTAACCTAATGTGACAATTGCCAAGCAGATAATCAGCACAAACACCACCCATGCAAATGGGTTGTGACTCATAAAACCGACAGCCGTTATTCCATCTACAACCAGCGCAACGAGGATTATCCTATACGGCAAACGCAGGAAAGAATGTTCCTTAACTCTATTGTGCAACAAAGATACAAGCAGTCCGCACACAATCAGCAACACGCCACACATAAGGCTCATATAAATCATGGCGTTCTGTCGGGCTTGTGGCAATACTTCAAGCCCACCGCTTATCAACGGTGTGAATGTTGCAACGATATGAACACCCCCCATCACCGCAACAGCAATAGCGAGGATTGTTACGAGTTTTTCTCTCATCTCATCATTTGTTTTTGCAAATGTCTTTTCGGCAAGCCGTTACTTTTTAGGAGCCAATATCCAGAGAATGATATAAGCCAAGAGACCTGTGCCACAACCTAAGATGAGAACAAGAAAAGCGATGCGGACGAGAAGAGAATCAATACCAAAGTACTCGGCTATTCCGCCACATACACCACCGAGTTTCTTATCAGTGGAAGAAAGATAAAACTTACGGTTCATGATTATATACGTTTTTTATAAATTATAATTTTTGGGTCTGCCCCATCCTTACCATATTCGCTGACGAGGATGCAGTTCTCAGAGCATGCGATGCCGTAACAACGTCCGTCCGACTTCTGAACCTGATTACCCCAATAGGTAGCGTTGTCGTCAAGGAATTTCACCTCGTTGCCGTTGATATTGTATGGCAGATTGATGAATGCCCCCTGCAAGATATAGAGGTTCGTGATATTCAGTTCCGGAATACCGAGAGCATTCACCTCGTCAATAAACGCCTTCTTCATTGGGTGGTCAGCATGAGGTATGGCATCAGCAGGCATATTCCAGCGTTTGAGTGTCGGATAGAGTTTCAGCAACTCCTGTTTGTATTGGCAAGCGGTGAGATGCTCACCTGTATTCTTGTTGTATTCTTCCACGAACATTGAGCAATACTCCGCCATCTCCTCCATCGTGAAGTTGCCTGTAAAGGCTCCATCCTTATAACAATATATGCAGTATTCCTCGTTCTTACTACCATCGGCATTCGTGCCGAGCACCTCATCGGACAAAGGCATCCCACAACTCTGGCAAAACTTCATTTTTTCCATATACTTCATTTTTAGGGGTATTATATTAATTACATTTTAGATGATTTTGAGATTTTTATTTAGCTGATTGCTTCCATCCATGAAAGAGCGATGCGAGCATCGTGACTGAATGAATGACAGCAAGATGCAAAGAAAAAGCCAAAAGCACCAAAATAACAAGAACACCCATAGTTTGTTAATTTTTTATTTTGCGGGGAATTAATAGAACACCCCTTTATTTCATTAAGTATTAGACGCACAAAAATAGGAAAAAGTTGCAGAATATCATTCTTCCCCGCCTCTTCTTTTCAACATCCTCTTTTGTCTGCGTTGTTCAACACGGCTATCAGCCTTATGCCAGTCCATCTTTTCTTCTTTCAATTCTCTTAATGTTTCACTTGGCTCCCAGCAGGTTCTGATAGACTTAATCTGCTTGTGTGGATCAAAAGGAATGTTTGCACTTTCTGGCAATCCCTCGCAATCAAAAGCAAAACGGAACGTCCCAAGTCCACCAAGTTCAACATTGAAACCCGCTTGCAACTTCTCCTTCAAAATTTGCGTTAACACATCAACTACACCCATTATAGTCCCAGGGTCATAACTAATCATACGATGTCGCATCGACTCTGCAAGATCCATAAACTTAATCGTGTTATGACTTTGTGGGCAGGCATATATCTTAGCCTCACCATCCTTTTTACGCGGGTCTTTCCGCTTAACCAAAGAATATTTCATAATTTTATATATTTATAAAGGTTAAATTATACTTGTCAAATTATCTCAAGGACACTTTGCATTACTCCCAAACTAATCTTATTCTCAAGTCGCACTGGCAATATTCCCAAGTCGCACTCCTTTTCTTCCCATCGCATGGCTTGTATGATCTTATATCCTACATGTGTATGATATTATATCCTACACGTGTATGATCTTATATCCTACAACCCCGTATCAGCAACACCACTGGTGCGACACAATTTGAAGACCAGTGCGACTCAATACGAAAATGAGTCTGCGATATGTTCTCTTCGCTTTTTGACATAAAGAACGAGCCCTCGCCACACTTCGATTTATTGCAAAAATACGATTTCTTTCCGTAACGGCAAAATATTAAACTCTGGAATTCACACAAAGTTATGTGACGAGAAAATCAAATAGATTTGGTTTTCCTCTTGCCTTGTACTAATTTTGCAGTCTAAAGATTTTAACATCTAACCTATATGATAGAACATCCTGAAAACAGCGAAGAATATAAAGGACTGACCGTCAATAGTGGCGTGGAACAGCAGAGCATAGTGAACCCCTATCTGCAACGCGGACGTTTCGCACGCCGTCAGCTCACAGCTGCCGAAATGGTGGAAGGCATCCTAAAAGGAGACATCACCATACTCTCACAGGCCGTGACACTCGTAGAAAGCATCAACCCCGACCATTTCGCCAAGGCACAAGAGGTGATAGAGAAATGCCTGCCATACAGCGGAAACTCTGTGAGGATAGGCATCAGCGGTGTGCCGGGGGCTGGCAAGAGCACCTCTATTGACGCCTTCGGCATGCATCTGCTGGAAGAGAAAGGTGGCAAACTGGCAGTTCTTGCCATCGACCCAAGTTCGGAACGCTCAAAAGGAAGTATTCTCGGCGACAAGACAAGGATGGAGAAACTCTCTGTACACCCAAAGAGTTTCATACGCCCTTCCCCAACAGCCGGCAGTCTGGGTGGCGTGGCACGCAAGACGAGAGAGAGCATCATACTCTGCGAGGCGGCTGGCTTCGACAAGATTTTCGTTGAGACCGTAGGCGTGGGACAGAGCGAGACAGCATGTCACTCGATGGTGGATTTCTTCCTACTCATACAACTTGCAGGCACGGGCGACGAACTGCAGGGGATAAAGCGAGGCATTATGGAGATTTCCGATGGAATCGTGATAAACAAATGTGACGGAGAGAACGTGGATAAGTGCCAGTTGGCAGCCCGCAACTTCCGCAACGCCTTACACTTCTTCCCGAAATCGGACAGCGGTTGGATGCCGAAAGTGCTGTGTTACTCCGGTTTCTACGGGCTTGGAATAAAAGAAGTGTGGGACATGGTGTATGAATATATTGACTTTGTCAAGGAGAACGGATATTTTGCTTTCCGCCGCAACGAGCAGAGCAAATACTGGATGTATGAGACAATCAACGAGACCCTGCGTTCCAGTTTCTACAACAATCCTGAGATACGCACAGCATTGACTGAAGAAGGAAAGAGTGTCCTTGCAGGAGAAAAAACCTCATTCAAAGCCGCTGGAGAACTCCTCAACAACTATTTCAACACCTTGAAAGCATAACTTCAGCAAAGCAGATACAGTAAGCCTATCGAAGATTCCCATAAAACAATAAAAAGCGGACTCTTGCGTTAATAATAAGTATGACACGCAAGAGTCTGTTTTTTATATTTTTGCTCCTTACTGCAAGCACTTGTTGTGAGGCCGCCACATTCGTGCTAAAAGGCAAGGTGGCAGATGGCAACCGCAATGGCATAGAGCTTGCCACCGTGGCATGTATGAAGCAGGGTGTCGTGGAGATGACCAACCTTAAGGGCGAATACAAAATCACGCTACAGAGTGCTGACTCGGTAGAGATACGTTTCTCGATGGTGGGTTTCCAGACACGTAAGCGTATGCTCTACAAGCCACACGGCACGGTGACGATGAACGTCATACTGCCCGGCATAGAACTCTCCGAGGTGGTGGTGACAGAGCGTCGCCGACAGATAGGCACAGAAGAACATATCGACGTAAAAGGCATCAAGACCATGCCGTCCGTCACGGGCAATGGCGTGGAAGAACTCATACAGCAACAGGCAGGAGTGTCAACTCACTCCGAGCTCTCATCGCAATATAATGTGCGAGGTGGCAGTTTCGACGAGAACTCCGTCTATATCAACGATGTGGAGGTATATCGTCCGCTCCTTATCCGTAGCGGAGAGCAGGAAGGACTGAGCATCATCAATCCCGACATGGTGGAGGAGATAAACTTTTCAGCAGGAGGGTTTGCAGCCCAGTATGCCGACAAGATGTCGTCAGCACTTGACATACGCTACAAGAAAGTAAAGGGCGAAGAAAAGCGGATAGGTGGCAGGACAGTCATCGCACCGAAAGCAGAAGGCTCACTCGGAGCAAGTCTGCTGGGTGCTAATGCATATATAGGGCTTGGCACGAGCACACTCAGCTGGACAAACGGGCTACGATATAAAACCAATCGTTATCTATTAGGTTCATTGGAAACAACCGGCGAATACCGGCCTAACCAACTAGACTACCAGACCTATCTGTCGTGGGCTCCGAACAAGAGATGGACACTTGACTTCATCGGTAATATTTCGGAGAACCACTATAACTTTGAGCCACACAACAGAGAGACGAATTTCGGTACGCTGGACGAGGTGCGTTCATTCACGGTCTATTTTGACGGTCAGGAAAAGGATGTCTTCCGCACTCTTTTCGGCAACCTATCGCTCACGCGCCATTTCGGTGATTTCACCAACGTCTCGCTGATGGCATCAGCCTTTCACTCAAAGGAGAAAGAGACCTACGATATACAGGGGCAGTACTGGCTCAACGAAAGCGGAGCTGCAGAGAGCCTCGGCGTGGGCACATATATGGAGCATGCCCGCAACTATCTCACCTACAACGTAGCATCCCTGAAACTTCTTGTTGACACCCGAATACGAAGCCACAGCATAAAGGGAGGCATCACATACAAAATAGAAGATATAAAGGAGGACTCACGGGAATATGAGATGCGTGATTCAAGCGGTTATTCCGTTCCACATTCGCCGGAAGAACTGGCTCTGATATATTCCTTACGTTCAAAGAACAAACTCGAGTCAAACCGCATAGAGGTATTCCTGCAGGACACGTATAAATTTAAGAGTGTAGGTGGCACATTCTACACGCTGAACTATGGCGCACGTTTCTCGCATTGGGACTATAATGGCGAATCACTACTCTCGCCACGCGCATCGCTCACCATCATACCTTCACGCAACCCGGACATGACACTACGTTTTGCTGCGGGCATCTACTATCAGACGCCATTCTATAAGGAATTGCGCGACACCGTGATCGAAGACGGTGTGACACACGTACAGCTCAACCAGAATATTAAGAGCCAGCGTTCAATACATTTTATTGCGGGAGCCGACTACCGTTTCCGCATCAACGACCGCCCTTACCGCTTCTCTGCCGAGGCTTATTACAAGGCATTGAGCGACTTGATACCTTACAACATCAACAACGTGAAAATCGTATATTACGGACAGAACATGTGTTCGGGTCATACAGCAGGTGTTGATGCCAAGATTTACGGAGAGTTCGTGCCGGGGGCTGATTCATGGTTCTCTTTGGGCTATATGACGGCAAAGCAGAATCTCAACGGCAAATCCATACCTATGCCAACCGACCAAGGGTTTAGCGCCTCGCTCTTCTTCACGGATTTCTTTCCTAATACCACACGCTGGAAGATGACGCTGAGGGGTGCTTACGTTGGTGGTCTGCCTTTCGGTCCGCCACACACCGGACTGGAAAAGCAAGTGTTCCGCGCGCCGGCTTACAAGCGCGTAGATATTGGTATGAGTTACCGCGCGCTGAATAATGACGATGGCGAAGGTGGCAAAAAAGACTCTCACAAATTCTTCCGTAACATCTGGTTGGAACTTGACTGCTTTAATATTTTTGGATTCAACAACGTCAACTCCTATTATTGGGTGACGGATGTGACAAACCAGCAATATGCCGTCCCAAACTATCTTACAGGACGACAGCTCAACGCAAGGGTGTTGTTTGAATTCTAACCCATCCACTTCTTCCCTACACTTACGACCAATACCCCGACAGGGGGATAAAAAACCTTAAAAGTTTTGGGCTTCTTAATGTTTTTCAGTATCTTTGTACACTATTACAATCAATGCAGAATTGAGTTGGTAAACAATTACTATAAATTTAAAAAATCGGAAAAATGAAAATTTCACGTATTGATCATCTTGGCATCGCAGTCAAGAGTATTGATGAAGTTCTCCCTTATTTTGAGAACGTGCTTGGTTTGAAGTGTTACAACATTGAAGAAGTGGCTGACCAGAAGGTCAAGACTGCCTTCTTGAAAGTGGGCGAGGTAAAGCTTGAGCTTCTTGAGCCGACATCAGAAGACAGCACAATAGCAAAATATCTTGAGAACGGTGGTCGTGGCGTTCATCACGTTGCCTTTGCTATAGAAGACGGCGTAGCCAACGCTATTGCAGAATGCACAGAAAAGGAAATACGCGTCATCGACAAGGCTCCGCGCCCAGGTGCTGAAAACATGATGATAGCATTCCTGCATCCAAAATCAACAGCAGGCATACTCACAGAGCTTTGTGAACCAAAGAAGTAACCATAACACAACCGATTTATCAAGATTATCATGAGCAAACAGTTTGACAAGATAAAGGAACTTATCGCCAAGAGGGATGAAGCCCGTCTCGGCGGTGGTGAGAAAGCAATAGAGAAACAGCACGCCAGAGGCAAGTACACTGCACGTGAGCGTATAGATATGTTGCTTGATGAAGGTAGCTTTGAAGAGTTTGACATGTTCAAACTGCACCGTTGCCACAACTTCGGCATGGAGAAAAAGCAATTCCTCGGCGATGGTGTCGTTGCAGGTAGCGGAACGATTGACGGTCGTCAGGTGTTCATCTTTGCACAGGACTTCACAGTGAACGGCGGTTCACTCTCAGAGACCATGGCAGAGAAGATATGCAAGGTGATGGACGAGGCAATGAAGGCAGGTTGTCCATGCATCGGCATCAATGACTCTGGTGGCGCACGTATTCAGGAAGCTGTAAACGCTTTGGCAGGATATGCAGAGATATTTGAGAGAAACATTCTCGCCAGTGGTGTGATACCACAGATAAGTGGCATCTTCGGTCCTTGTGCCGGTGGTGCAGTCTATTCTCCAGCATTGACAGACTTCACTTTGATGATGGAGAACACGAGTTACATGTTCCTCACAGGTCCGAAGGTGGTAAAGACCGTCACCGGCGAAGACGTTGACCAGGAGAGCCTTGGTGGCGCATCTGTTCACGCATCAAAGAGTGGTGTTACCCACCTCACGGCAGCCACTGAAGAAGAAGCCATCCAGAGCATCAAGACTCTGTTGAGCTATATCCCTTCAAACAATATGGAAGAGGCTCCACGCACAGAGTGTAAGGACCCTGTCGGACGTATGGAGAACATGCTCAACGAGATTCTTCCTGATGACCCTAACCAAGCATACGACATGTACAAAGTCATCGGTGCTGTGGTTGACGACGGAGAATTCTTTGAGATACAGCCTAAGTTTGCAAAGAACATCATCACGGGTTTCGCACGTTTCAACGGCCAGAGTGTCGGCATCGTAGCCAACCAACCTATGGCTTATGCAGGTGTGCTTGACGTAAACGCCAGCCGTAAGGGTGCACGCTTCGTACGTTTCTGTGATGCATTCAACATTCCTATCGTAACATTGGTTGACGTGCCGGGATTCTTGCCGGGCACAGGTCAGGAGTACAACGCAGTAATCCTGCACGGAGCAAAACTGCTATATGCTTACGGAGAGGCTACAGTGCCAAAGGTTACTGTAACATTACGCAAGAGTTATGGTGGTAGCCATATCGTTATGGGCTGTAAACAGCTCCGCGCTGACAGGAACTACGCATGGCCATCAGCAGAGATTGCTGTGATGGGAGCAAGCGGTGCCGCTGCTGTGCTTTACGCAAAAGAAGCAAAGGTAGCCGAAGACCCTAAAGCATTCATTGCCGAGAAGGAACAGGAATATTCTGAAGCGTTTGCAAATCCTTATCAGGCTGCAAGATATGGGTATATTGATGATGTTATCGAGCCACGCAACACACGCTTCCGCATCTGCCGTGCTTTGGCACAGTTAGACACGAAGAAGCAGAGTCTGCCGGCAAAGAAACATGGTTGTATTCCACTGTAATAGACGACTGGAGGTTATGGTGAGCCCTTTCTTACAGGCTCGCCATAACCATTCCAAACTAACATACTATACTGAAGAGTAAAACTTTTCTATCAAACAAAAACACATAAACAGACAAAGGCGTGAAAAAAGTATTATTTATCAATCAGGAAATTACTCCATACGTTGCAGAGAGTCCACTTTCTGTAAATGGGAAGAACTTGTCGAACTCCATACAGGAAAGAGGTAATGAGACTAGAACTTTTATGCCGAAATGGGGAAGCATAAACGAGCGTCGCAACCAGTTGCATGAAGTCATACGGTTATCTGGGATGAACCTGATTATAGACGACACTGACCACCCTCTTATCATAAAAGTTGCCTCTATCCCTGGCACGAGGATTCAGGTTTATTTCATTGACAACAACGATTATTTTGCAAAGCATCGTGACGGACTGACAAACACAGGCAAAGGCGACGAATATACCGATGACGGCGAGAGAGCTGTCTTCTTTGCACGTGGCGTGCTTGAAACGGTAAAGAAACTGCGTTGGACACCTGAAATCATCCATTGTCAGGGCTGGATGAGTAGTGTCGTACCGCTTTATCTCAAGACAGCCTATAAGGACGAGCCATGCTACCGCGATATAAAAATCGTAACCAGCCTCTTCCCTACTGACACAAAGATTCAGTTTGGAGAGAAGTTCAAGAACTTCATCTGTTATGAAGAAGCCAACAAGGAGCATCTTGACAAATATGCCAACACTTTCAAAGGTGACGACCTCGCAAAGTTGGCAATAGACTATTCAGATGGTGTCATTGAATCCACAGACGGTGTGAACGTCGATTTGCTCAAATACGCTACGGACAACGGGAAGCGGATGCTACGATTTAACGAAATTGACAACAACGACTTAGGAGCCTCTATTGAAGCTTTCTATGATAAACTATAAGAAAAACGATGATGATGAGAAAAATCTTTTTAGGTTGTATTGCGATATTATTGCTTTCTGCGTGCGATGATAGCACGATGGATTTAGGATATTCCATTGTTCCCACCCAAGATGAGCTCACCATCACAGCCGAGACTTTTTCCGTGCCGTCACACACAATCGTCGTTGATTCTGTTTTGGCACGTACCGGCACTGGTTATTTGGGAAAATACCGCGACCCAGAGACTGGTGCTTACATCACACAGAACTTTCTTTCGCAGATAAACATGCTTGAAGGAATCGTGCTTGACTCTATTGAGAATATGCACAAAGAAGATGGCAAGGTGGTGGCAGACTCATGCTTCATCCGTCTTTTCCTCAATGGGTTCTATGGCGACAGTCTGAACCTCATGAAGATGACATGTTACGAACTGGCAAAACCTATTGACGAGTCGGCAAACCTTTACACCAACTTCAACATAGAAGACCCACAGGCAGGTTACATACGTGCTGACGGCATGAAAGCGGAGCGTGCCTGGGTGGTTGACGACCTTAACTATTCCGACACAGTACGTGCCGATGCTTATGGCCGTTTCATCATCAGCCCTTTAAACCATCAATATACCGACCGCAACGGAAGGAAATACACCAATTACGGTTCTTATCTGTTGCAGACATATTATGAACACCCTGAATATTACAAGAACGCTTATGAATTCAACCATCACGTATGTCCGGGATTCTATTTTAAGACCACCAATGGCATAGGGACAGTGGCAAAAATAAGCCTCAGCGACATAAGCATCTATTACCGTTATCTCATACAGAAATACGACAGCGTGCAGAAGAAGATGGTGGACACGTTGTCAACACGCGCCGTAATATTCTATGGTACGAATGAGGTGCGACAAATCACGCAGATAAATAATGACAAGTCAAGGCTCAAAGAACTTGCCGAAGACAACACCTGCACATACCTGAAGACCCCTGCAGGACTTTTCACAGAAATCACCTTGCCTATTGACGAGATTTTCAAAGGGCATGAGAATGACAGCCTTAACATAATGGAGCTGACACTGGAGCGTTACAACAACAAGACTCTTGGACAGAAATTTTCTCAAGGCCCCCCTGTGTCTGTAATGCTCATACAGAAGGAGAACATCATGAATTTCTTTGAAAAATCTGGTATCATTGACAACGAGACAACATTTCTTGCAACTCTAAGTACAGACTATAACACATACACTTTTGACAATATCGCCCAGCTTGCCACAGCGATGTACAATGCAAAGAAAGCAGGCAAAATGAGTGAAGACTGGAACAAGGCTATCATCATTCCTGTGTCGGTATGGAATGAGAATAGTGTTTCTCACCTGATGGAGATGTCATCCACACGGTTGGTAGGTGGCAGTGAGAGTTCTTCGCCTATTCAAGTAAAAGTGACATACAGCTCCTTTAGGAAATAATCAAGAAATAATCCATAGACTATGAAAAAAGCACTAACATTCTCTGTAATTGTATCATTATGCCTATTTGCTAATGCTGTTGGTATTTCTGTAGAAACAGCACGGCAGACGGCAGGACAGTTTCTCACAAAAAAAGCACGGCTGACAGCACAGGCGGTAACAGACCAGAAACTTAATCTGGCATACACTGCAAAACAAGACGGAGAGGCATGCTATTACGTATTTAACACCGCTGGCAACGGGTTTATCGTCACATCAGCAGACGATGTGGCAGAAGAGGTGTTGATGTATGCTGACCATGGCACGTTCGACATTAACGCAATCAACCCAAACTTACGATGGTGGCTGGACCAATACCAAAGACAGATTGAGTTTGCAAAAAAGCAAGGGCTCACGGCAACAACAACTCAACAAGCCGAGCCTAGCACAACAAAGGTAGAAGTTCCCATCCTTGTAAAGACACGCTGGGATCAAGGGGTGCCATATAATAATGAGGTCTATAATCAAAGTAAAAAGCGTTATCCTACAGGATGTGTAGCGACAACCATGAGCCAGTTGATGAAATATCACGAATGGCCTATCACTGGTATTGGCAGCAAAACATATACTGACGTTGGTTATAGTGGCAAGACTTATACGGCTGACTTTGGCAATCACACATACGATTGGGCTAACATGAAGAACACTTATACTTCTAGTTCCTATACCACAGAAGAAGCGAAGGCAGTGGCACAACTCATGTATGATGCAGGTGTTTCCGTAGAGATGGAATACGCGACAGACGGCAGTGGTGCATGGTCAGAATATGTTTCTTATGCATTAGTCAACTTCTTTGGATATGATGCAGGCGTCAAACATCTGTTTCGTGACTATTACACAGACAGCGAATGGGAGGAGATTCTATATGCAGAACTTGCAGCGGGGCGACCCGTTGCCTATGGCGGTGCAGATAAAGATGGTGGCGGGCATTCATTCATCTGCGATGGTTATAAACCAAGTTTAAATAAATTTCACTTCAATTGGGGTTGGGGTGGTAGTGGTGATGCCTATTGTGCCTTGAGTGCTGTGAAAGTTTCAGGTTACCAGTTTGACTACTGGCAAGATATTGTTTGTGGTATCCAGAAACCTGTTGAGGGAAGCCGTTGCTTACCAAGCATTATCATGGATGAAAACTCCTCATTAAAATTCACCACGACAGAGAAAGAAGACACAGCAACGTATAATGTCAGTTTTGGCTCTTATGGTTCAATCTACAATGACTCCTACAAGGATTTTGACATTGTGTTCACAATGAAATATACCAATCAGAAAAACGGAGACACGTATTATGCCAAATTCGTTGATGGAACGACACCAGAGAAAGTGACATTCCAAAAGATTTATGGAAATATCACAGATGAATCATTTTACATAACATCACTTAAGGTAAAAGATGTCATCGTTCCGAAGTTACCTGCCGGCACATACCATGTCACCCTCGCATATAAGGAATATTGCGATTTAGAAAACGATAATGATTCTCTTTGGCGTGAAGTGCCTGCTTTTGGCAAAAACAAAAACTATCAAGAGTTAGTTGTAGAAAGCAGGATGAAAATCCCGACCATTAAAGAAGCAACAGACATTACCGACAAAGGCTTCACAGCAAATTGGGAGGAAACCGAAGATGCAGAGAGTTATGATATAGAGCTCATCACAAAAGAGAAAGATTCCGACAATAGCGAAATGCTCCTTGAAGAGGATTTCAGCGGTTTTGCAAGTTACACTGCTGACGGGACCAAGGATATATCAAGCAACTTAGACCAATACATGAACATGGATGGCTGGAATGGCAGTAAGGTATATACCGCTCCAAGTAGCGTAAAATTAGGCTCAAGCACAGCAGGTGCATCACTCATCTCACCTAAACTTCATGCCGAAGGAAAGGTTATCGTCACGATAGGTGAACGCAAGTATAATACCGACAAGACCAATGTGACTCTCAAAATCGGAGATGACGCACAATATACGTTCCAAAGTAGCGGAAGCGAACATGAGTTTGAGACCGAAATAAATGGTGATTTTCAGGTAAAGCTTTTCACCTCCGGCAGCAAACAGCGCCTTTATATAAATAAGGTACAGGTGGCAACGCAAAAGGTGGTGATAAAGAAAGACACTATCTGTGACATCACCGACAACAAATGCATCTTCAGCGCACTCAGCAACACCTACAACTATTCCTATCGCGTGCGTGCCAGAAATATGGACGACATGTCAAAGTGGAGCGACTTTACAGACGTAACACTATCTGCCACACCATCTAGAATTGTAACATTTGCTGACGGCGGTTCACTCACCATCACACGGGAAGGCAATACCCTTATCGTTGGTGGCATAAAAGATGCTTCAGCCGTGACAGCATACACTCCTGACGGCAGGATAATAGCCCAAGGGATGGTACATAATGGAAGTGCCAATATACCTACCAACGTAAAAGGTGTTATCCTCCTGCGCATCGGAGACAAGATGATAAAGGTACGCCAATAGAGGCTGTCCTGCTAAATAATAAAAAGGCTTCCGCTTGACAATTAAGCGGAAGCCTTTTTATTATTCTTTCTTTCAATCAGCGTATCCTGTCCATAGAGCGCACGAGCTTCTCATCTTTCCTTATTCCTATGTATGCCAAAATATGGAAAATGATTATCAGTAGCGGAAGTACACATTTCCAATCTATTTGCAGACTGCCCATACTCCACAAACTGCCCCACATCACACATATTATCAATGCGAAGAGCACTACAAGCAGGCAAAACTTCATCTGCATCCTGCGGTGTTTGTAAAGGAATACTGTAACTATTGTCAGCGGCATCAATATAATGTTACACACCAATGCGATGGCTCCCGTCACATACTGTATCGGCATATTACACTGGCAAAGCATGAACACTTCTACGGCAAGCCCCACTAAGAGCCAAATGCTCTGTACACGCTGTATCATCAGTCCTGTTCTTTGGATGGGTCGCGATAATAGATATCACCATCCACAAATTCCTCTGTTGCAAGGAGTGATGGCTTTGGTATTTTCTCGAAATAGCGTGATATCTCAATCTGTTCACGGTTTTCAAACACCTCATCAAGTGCATCGTTATATGAAGCAAACTCCTGCAGTTTCTGCGACAGGTCCTGTTTCAGGTCTGCAGAGATCTGATTGGCGCGCTTTGCAATAATTGCAACGCTCTCATAAATGTTGTCTGTGTCCTTAGCCAAATCCATGACATCGCGCGTAACGGTGTTCATCGGTGCTTTTGATTTCTTGTAATCCATAATTTATTCTGTTGAATTTTATTTTATCAGTCCTTAATATACTTCTTACAGCGTGCGATGAATTTCTGTGCCAAGATAAGATGTTTTGAGTCCGGATATTCGTTGATGAATCCATAACACTCATCTTCTGCATCGCGGAAGCGGTCCATCTTCTTTTCTTCCACGCTCTGCTGTGCAAGGTAGAATTTGCTTTTCATGATGAGTAGCGAGAAATCTTCACGCAGAGGAGTGAAAGGATAGTCCTTCAGTGCGTTCTGTGCCGTGATGATACACGATTCATAATTATTACCGCCACTTGTGCAATTACCGAAGTATCCACCGAGGTTATAATACATCTCTGCATTGAGATATTCCTTATACACCAGTTTATCCTGAAGCTCAAACATCTCCCTTTCGGACATCGCCTTGTATTTCGCCTCAGGGAACACATCGAGATATTCCTGATATGCCTTTATTGCCTTCACCGTCTCGGTCTGGTCCAATCGTGGCTCCGGTGTACTCATATACAGAGAGTGAGCATAATAGTAATGCGCCAACTCCGTATATATGCCTTTAGGATAAGAAGTGAAATACTTTCGGAAATATTCTGCTGCTGTCACATAGTCGCCCAGCCCATATTCCGCCATGGCGAGCATATAGAGATTTTCCTGTCCGCTCTCAGAGCCCTTGTTGAATGCTACGGTCTGGTCAAGCAAGAATGAGGCTTTCTGAAACTTTCCCATAGCATAGTACTGCTTTGCAGCCTCATACTTCAAGTCGTTGTCCTGCGTCTTTGACAACTGGTTGAAAGTGTTTGTGCAACTGCACAACACAAGTGACAACAATCCCGTAACAATAAGAATCTTCTTCATAGAGCCTATTTGGTGGCAAAGGTAATATATTTTTGGCAAAATCTACAATTATCAATTATCTTTGCAAATTCATGGCAGAGTTCATCTTACATTCCGATTACTCCCCTACTGGCGATCAGCCCGAAGCAATACGCCAACTCACCGATGGCGTGCAGCGTGGCGAGCGTGCACAGGTGTTGCTCGGCGTCACAGGCTCCGGCAAGACGTTTACCGTGGCTAATGTCATCCGAAACATCAGTCGCCCAACCCTTGTAATCTCCCACAACAAGACTCTGGCAGCACAGCTCTATGATGAACTGAAAGCGTTTTTCCCCAATAATGCCGTGGAATATTATGTGTCATACTACGACTACTACCAACCGGAAGCCTACTTGCCTGCCACCGACACCTATATCGAGAAAGACCTTAACATCAACGAGGAACTGGACCGTCTGCGCCTGTCTGCCACCTCTGCCCTGCTCTCTGGCAGGAATGATGTCATCGTAGTCAGTTCCGTCTCATGTATCTACGGTATGGGCAACCCTGCCGCTTTCTATGAAAACGTGATAAGCCTCACCTGTGGTCAGCATATTGAGCGCAACGAACTTCTGCACCTACTGGTGTCAGCCCTATATGTGCGTAACGATATCGACCTCAAACGAGGCTGTTTCCGCGTGAAGGGCGACACGATAGACATCTCTCTCGCCTATGCTGACGAGGTGCTGCGCATCTGCTTTTGGGACGATGAAATCGAGTCGCTCACGCTCATGCACCGTGCCCCAGGCACGATGACGCTCGAAGCTGGGGGCGAAGCCATACCGTCCTACAATATCTATCCTGCCAACCTTTTCATGACCTCCAAGCAACAACAGGAGACAGCCATCCGCCACATACAGGACGACATGCTCCTGCAGGAAGAACACTTCAAAGAGATGGGCAAGCACATTGAGGCACAACGCATAAAGGAACGCGTGGAATACGACATAGAGATGATACGCGAACTCGGGCATTGCTCGGGCATCGAGAACTATTCACGCTACTTTGACAACCGTCCGCCGGGCACCCGTCCCTATTGTCTGCTTGACTTCTTCCCTGACGACTATCTCATGATCATTGATGAGAGTCACGTCAGCATCCCACAGATACATGCCATGTATGGTGGCGACCGCGCGCGCAAGACCAATCTTGTGGAATATGGATTTCGCCTGCCGGCTGCCTTCGACAACCGTCCGCTGAAGTTTGAGGAGTTTCAGAAACTCACCAATCAGGTGATTTACGTCTCTGCTACCCCTGCCGATTTCGAGTTGCAAGAGAGCGAGGGCGTGGTGGTGGAACAGGTCATCCGCCCTACGGGACTGCTTGACCCAGACATCGTTGTCCGTCCTGTGGAGAATCAGATTGACGACCTCATGGAAGAGATACGCCTGCGTGGTGAACGTAACGAGCGCGTGCTTGTCACGACCCTTACCAAACGGATGGCAGAGGAACTGACGTCCTATCTCCTCGACTGTGGTATTGCAGCCAACTACATACACAGCGAGGTAAAGACGCTTGACCGCATACGCATCATGGCTGATTTGCGTAGCGGACAGTTTCAGGTGCTTGTGGGTGTCAACCTGTTGCGTGAAGGTCTCGACCTGCCGGAAGTGTCGCTCGTCGCCATTCTTGATGCCGACAAGGAGGGGTTCCTGCGCTCGGAGCGTTCACTCACACAAACGGCAGGACGTGCCGCACGCAATATCAATGGTACTGTCATCATGTATGCCGATGTCATCACCGAAAGTATGCAGCGCACCATTAATGAGACGCAACGCCGACGCAAGAAACAACTCCGCTACAACGAGGAGCACCACATCACACCGCAACAGATAGTTAAGTCTCTGCAACACAGCACACTTGCACGAGAAGAAAAGACAACCACCGCACTTCCGAAAGCTGCCTTAAAGAGAATAGAAACCATCAAGGAGAGCACCCAGACGGATGCAGATATAGAAAAGAGCATACGCCGTGTGACGCAAGCCATGAAAGAGGCAGCCAAACGCCTCGACTTCCTCGAAGCCGCCCAACTGCGCGATGAACTACTGCGCCTGCAGGCACTTCAAGACAAGAAGCAATAACGCAAAAATGACTTTTTCTCATTATTCCCTAAAATATACTTAAAATATTCCCATTATTTGGGAATTTACTTATCTTTGCAACAAAATAATACAAACCATGCAAATCGTCTTTGAAGATACAGATTTGGAAGAGTTGATTCTAACCGGGAATAACAACAAATATAAGAAATACACAAAGGATAAATGCTTCATGTCTGCTTTAGTGCGAGATTATAACACTATGCTTGCAACAGATACCGCACCCCAACTTGCAAAATGGAGTTTTTTGCATTACGAACGATTGAAACGATTAAACATATCCTCAATTAGAGTAATGAACGGCAGAGTGGAACGAATATTATTCCGTGAAACCGAAGAAGGAATAGTCATCACAATAATAGAACTTAACAATACGCATTATGGAAACAAAAAATAACTCAACACCTTTTATAGCAACGCATCCTGGCGAAGTATTACTCGCCGAACTTGCAGAACGCGGAATGACACAAAAAGCCTTTGCAGAGCAGATTGGTATGAGAAGTTCACACTTAAATGAACTGATTCGTGGCAAACGCCCTATTACCAAAGCCATAGCAGATAAATTTGATACGGCATTAGGAATTGATTCTATATTCTGGCTGAATCTCCAGACTCAATATGATTATGATACTAAGGTCATCAAAGCCTCAAAGCCTGATAGCATAACACTTGAAGTGTCTATTGACGACATCTCATTAGCTTCAGAAATAAAGCGTGCCATCAGTTTGCTAAAAGGAGTCAGCAGGGTTGCTGTTCTTTGACAATATGTACCAGTCTATCTTCGTTGCACACGTAGAGCACTAACACCCACCTTTTCACTTTGCGCCTTTGCGGCGGTTGCAGTCACGGCAGAGCATTTGACAATTTTCTATTATCGTTTTACCGCCTTCGCGCCAAGGGGTGATGTGGTCGCCTTCCATTTCGGAGATTTCAAA
>JAGHTU010000042.1 GCA_018065185.1 Candidatus Equicola faecalis
GTAACGTCACAACTGATGCGCCATCTCTCGTATCATCCTACCCTTCGTACATGCAGCTCTGATACCATCCTCAGAGCCATCAAGGAACTGACACAGGAAAACATCTCCTATACTTCCGACCAAGGCAAGACCTATGATTTCAATACTGCAGACAAACTCAACACATTGCTTATAAACGCTTTGGTTTCTACAGGCGAGTTGAAGGAAATTGAGGAATACGATGTTGACTTTGACCATCAGTTTCTTGAAACGGAGAAGTATGATGCAAAACCGACCTACAAAAAGTTCCTCGGCTACAGGCCTGGCGTATATGTTATCGGTGACAAGATAGTCTATATCGAGAACAGCGATGGCAACACGAATGTGCGTTTTCATCAGGCAGACACCCATAAGAGATTCTTCGCTCTTCTGGAATCCCAGAACATCCGTGTAAATCGCTTCAGGGCAGACTGCGGTTCCTGCTCGAAGGAAATCGTCAGTGAGATAGAGAAGCATTGCAAACATTTCTACATCCGTGCCAACCGATGCAGTTCGCTCTACAATGACATCTTTGCTCTGAGAGGATGGAAGACGGAGGAGATTAACGGCATCCAGTTCGAACTCAATTCCATTCTCGTTGAGAAATGGGAAGGCAAGTGCTATCGTCTTGTCATCCAGAGACAAAGACGCAACAGTGGCGACCTTGACCTATGGGAAGGCGAATACACTTACCGTTGTATTCTGACCAACGATTACAAGTCATCGACAAGGGACATTGTTGAATTCTACAATCTGCGTGGCGGCAAGGAACGTATCTTTGACGACATGAACAACGGATTCGGTTGGAGCAGGCTCCCCAAGTCATTCATGGCGGAGAATACTGTCTTTCTTCTGCTTACTGCATTGATACACAATTTCTACAAGACCATCATGAGCAGGCTTGACACCAAGGCTTTTGGGCTCAAGAAAACGAGTCGCATAAAGGCTTTTGTCTTCAGATTCATCTCCGTACCTGCCAAGTGGATCATGACTGCAAGGCAATACGTGCTGAATATCTACACAGAGAACCGAGCTTATGCAAAACCCTTCAAAACAGAATTCGGATAAGAATCCTTTCTTTCCGGTTTGAATCTGAGTATTGCCTCAAGTCGCATTGTGGGGTAAGGGGAAGGTATGCACAAATCGGACAAAATTCACGCTCATACTATCATGATGAATAGTGTTCAAGCTCTTTACTGCAATTGAGATTGCCATTGAGATTGCTTGCGGATTTTAGGACAAAAAAATATATCTAACAAAAGTGGGAGGATTTTTTAACTTTTTACCATAGACATTTTATTAGGGAAGCGTAGGTTCAACTGGCAAGTACAAATAAGTAGAAATGTTTGAACAACACCGTTTTAGGAAGTTGAAAAATCAAGTTTCTCTCTCGGTATAGCGTTTATTTTGGCCAATATCTTCTTTAGTTTAGCATTTGTGTATTTCCCATTCGTGTTCTATTTAGCTCCTTATTATGAGTATGTAGCAAGTTACTTATCAAATTCAGCCTCTTTGAGGGTCAAATATGGTTTTGCAAAGTAACTGACCTGCTTGTAAGAAAGCATCTTCGTGAAAGAACTCATCAAGGTCAGAGTCACCACAAACAAATTTAGCCCCACCTGCCACAAGCGATGGGGTAAACATGCGGAACGTACATTTATCAGAAAGATATGACATAGTACTTTATTAGATGAACTTTGCCTTTGCCAATATCTTTCTTGCTGTTTCGATAGACTTTGTGAAATCTACCGAACCTCTACGACTCTCACTTTCCTTCATTTGCTGTTCGAATCGTTCTGATGCTGCGCCTTTGAGTACAGGTACTGATGCTATTGCTATTGCCATAATTGTATAATTTGTGAGCGGTTAGCGCCCTTTTGGGTGCAAAGGTAATAATTTTTTCTCAATTTCAGTTAATTAATGCTCTCGAAATGTTGTTTTATATGGATTTTTAACCTTTTTCGATGCTTTTGGATGTCAATTGTAGGGTAAACTAAAACAAAAACTGCTTGAATAAACCACCACCCTAAATCAGGGCACAGGTTTGTGAACCACATACCATATTCAAGTATCTGGTATGATAACCACATTCTCGTTTTACGAATCTGGTAAAACCACAGGGGCAAAACACCACCCTGGTTTTATTTGTTAAGGGCATGGCAAAACGCCATCCCCTTATTTCTCTTTTTACTGAGGATGTGTTTTTACGGCTCCATCCTAAGGTGGCGTTTCACCACCCAAGCATTAAGCAACGAACTCCTTCTTGACCCTCTGCACAGTGCTGATGCCCTTGCCAGAGAGTTTCGCCACATCACGGATGCTATAGCCCTTCTTCAGAAGGCTTATCACCTCCCTATATTCATCCTTCTTCTTTTCAAGGCTCTTGACAGAACCAGGCTTTCTTCCAAGTTTACCGCCCTTGGCTACATACTGCTTTCGCCCTGAGTTCAGTCGGAATGAGATGTTTTCACGTTCCAACTGGGCACAGGTCGAAAGGGTCGCTATCATGACAGGAGCAAATAACGAGGGTTTGCCATCCTTGTCAAGAAGCGTGAACTGCTCCTTCTGGATATATAGGTTAATGCCACAGTCAAGCAAATCCTTGACAGAGGCAAGAACCTCAAACGCATTCCTGCCCAATCTCGACAACTCGCTGACGAGAAGGACATCAATGCTATTATCCTTGCAATACTGTATCGCCTCACAGAACACTGGTCGCTCATCATTCTTCTTTGCACCAGAGATGTGTTCCTCGAATACCTTGCTTACTTCCATCTTTTGATATGCAGCATAGTCCATCAAGTCCTTGACCTGCCTGTTTGTGTTCTGTCTGTCACCAATGCTCGATACTCGGGCATAGACGACCGCTGTTTTCTGATTCTCCATGTGTTCAAAATATGCTTGTGTTCAAAAAAGTCTGTTGAGACCTATCTGAACACAGGCATTCTTGTTATCGTTATAGTCCAAGATTAAATTGGTTACATTTAGATAGAAGGGATGGGATATATAGTGCATACCCCATCTGTGAATTACGGAGGAGGTGACTTGAAAACACCCCCTTAGTCGAACAAACCATTTGTCAGATTCACAACTTCCATCTTGCTTTCAAGGCTGACCTTGGCATAAACCTGTGTACTGACAGTACTCTTCTGACCAAGAATGTCTCGGACAGTTGAAATATCAGCATTGGCTGCCATTGCCAGGGTCGCTATGGTATGACGACTGCAATGAAAGGTCACATCCTTTTCTTCAATCCCTGCCTTCTCTTTGATACGCCTTACATACATGGTGACGCTATCATTCTTCTTGAAGAACTTGAAGATAGGTTTGCCATCATCTACCTCTGGTTTTGGAGGGAGCAATGACAGAGCCTTATCATTGAGAGGAACTGTTACCCATTGCTTTGTCTTCTGTTGCTTCATGTGAACACACAAGCCATCGCCCATAGGTTTGATGTGACACCAGCTGAGTCTGCGCATATCGCAAAGTCTGAGACCTGTCATAGATGCGAAGCCAAATGCCTTCTGCACGTTGCGCTCAGGCTCCGTTGCTGTTTCCACGGCAAGGAAGCGTTCAAGTTCATCGATGGTAAGGAACTCTCTGTGAGTATCTGGGATGTGGAATCGCTCCAGTTTGTCCAATCCACCTACAGGGTTGTAGCCGATTATCTGTTCACGTACCGCTTTGTTGAACATAGCATTGACAGTTTGACCGAAAAGCATCAATGAGAAGTCTGACAGATGACCACCATTATTCTTGATTTGCTTTGGGTTACGATACTTCTCACGCATGTATTTGTACAAGTCACTGATGTGCTCTGTCTTGACATCCTTCAGAAGAATGTCTGGCTGCTTGCGGAGCTTCAGGAAGTGCTTGATCTTCTTGGCTACTGCCTGTTTCTCATAGACTTGATTCCTTACATTTCCCTCTTGTCTGCCCAACTCGGCATAGTCCAATGCCCATTGTACCCAAGTCAATGTGGCAGTACGTTCGTCAACATGCTCCTCGGCATCCTCCTCAGGATCCTTGAAGAGCCATGAGGGAGGATTGAGGATGCGCTCGCTACGGATGACCTCTGCCTGATGGCGAGTTTCCTTGTTGATTTTGGCGAGCTTTGCATTACCATCTTCGGGGTAGATGGTAAGATGAAGGTTCTCTCTTTTACGGAAACCTGTCTCATAGTACTCCAGATAGAGTGTCTTGTTGCCAGAGGCTTGCTTGCGTTCTATTACCTTAACTTCCATACATTATTATATATTATAGGTTAGCAACTTGACTACCACTGATAGATGGTACACCGATAGTACCATTGTGAACATTGTCCACAATGTGGGTAGTGTCGATAGTGTTTACATTGACTACATTGTTGACAGAGGTTGCAGGAGCCTCAGATGTATTCTTGTTGAACATATCATTGACAAGGTTCATTGTCTGAATCTTTGTCTGATCAACGATTCTTGCATAGACCTCAGTAACTTTGATGCTACGATGACCGAGCAACTTGCTCACTACATAGAGGTTAGCCCCAAGTGTAAGCCACATGGTTGCAGCGGTGTGACGTGAGCAGTGGTAAGTGATATGCTTCTTGATACCTGCTGCTTCCATCCATTCGCCCAATACAACTTCAACGGTTGTCGAAGTGATTTGGAGTTCGTGGAAGATGGTCTTGCCAGCCTCTGGCTTTGGCATCCACTTCAAGGCATCTGTACAGAGAGGTACGACAACATCTTGCTTTGTCTTGACCTGTTTCTTCTCGATGTACTGCGTCTTGCCATCCACAGAATCGTGAATGTGCTTAGGCTCCAGAGTAAGCATGTCGCTCCATCGAAGACCAGTGAAGCAAGAGAAGAGGAATGCCTTCTTGACTATAGGGTAACGGCAAGGTGTAGCGATCACCTTCTTAAGTTCATCTATGGTAAGGAACTCCTTCTCAGCATTCTGCTTCTGTGGCTTTTCCTTTTTGTCGAGCAAGCGGAAAGGATTCACGGTTACAATACCTTCACGGATGGCATTCTCCATGATAGTGCCGAAACGGTTGACGAAGATTCGCTGAGTGGTATCGCTCAGTGTCTTCTTGCCATTGTTGAAGGTGCAGGTCTTCAGGAATGCGATGAAGCCCTTGACAAAGTCCTTATCGACCTTGTTGAGTGGAAGGTTCTCCTTATTTATATATTTAAGGTATTCCACGATTCTGTCCTTCAGGTTGCGCTTGCTTCTAGTGCTTGACTCTGACAAGCCATCCTTGTCATCGATGTACTTGTCAACCCAGTCAATGAGAGTTATGTTGATCTTCTTGACCTTCTCCCAATCCACCATGCCGACCTTCTGGATGTCGAGGATGCGCTGAGCCTTGATTTGCTCTGCGAGTTTCCAGGTGTTCTTGTTCTGTTGCTTTGCAGCAGCATTCACTTCCGGCACGATGTAGAGTTTCAAGCCCTCTTTCTTGCGGTTGCCGTTCAAGTAAATGTCGAGGTACAGGCTCTTGTTGCCGTCCTTCAAGTTCTTTTCACGAATCCTTACGGGTTCCTTCAATGTGATTTCGTTCTTTTTTCTAGCCATTTTCTTGTCATTTGTTATTATATACTTTCATTTGCCTAAATATCTCTATTTCAGCGTATTAAATCACTCGGCAAAGATAATAATAAACGGGACAAAAATGGGACAAAATCCTCAAAAAGATATGCCACTATAAGTTAGTTTAACTTTAAAAAGAAAATGCAAGAATACGTCTTAAAAATCTATAAATCAGCAACTTTTGCTGACACTCCTAATACATGCTTTCAAATGGTTTACCCTGCTTGAAGTATATGTGGATTTTATAAATTAAACAATATCCGCTAGAAAGTCAGTATTAATGATTAATTGAGTAAGATTTAGCGTGTGAGGTTAAAGATTGTTAAAAATTATAGTGATGTACCGATGATGCGTACACCCTTGCAGTTATCTTTGTATTTATAAAATAAATATAACTATGAATTCATCAAGTGATAATAAATGCATTTTCATAATCAATCTTCTCAGGGAAAGCAAATCGATGACAAGAAATGAAATAAGTAAAAGGCTTCAAATGGCTTTCCCAAGTGAAGTGTTATTGCCACGTTCTTCATGGAATAGATTGTTGACAAAAATATATAAAAATACATCTTATCATATATATTATAATTCAAAAGAGAAAGCCTATAATATTAGGTTGAAATCGTCTGTGAAGCATTCAAATAACAACCTTTTAGACTATGTCTTTTCTTCCTATCAAGTGATGGAATCATCACAAATGATGATGCGTCACGCTGATGTGATTTATAATGCCGATGTGATATCGGGTACTTCGGTATTATATATCATTCTTGAAGCTATAGACCAAAGCCGTGGATTGACTTTTACATACACTTCCTTCGTTAACGACACTCGCAAGACACGAAACTTTATTCCTTATTTCTTAAGTTCGTGGGAAGGACGATGGTATCTAGTGGCAGAGGCAGAAACACATCCGGGTGACCTATATACTTATGCGTTAGATAGAATGAGTGACATAAAACTTACGTTCGAAAAAGTAAAACGAAACATCAAAATTACTGCTGAAGAATATTTTGCAAACAGTTACGGCATTCAGTCATCAAAGCCTGAAGATGCAATTGATATTGTGATACGAGTATTTGGGGTAGAAGCCAAATATATTCAATCCAAGCCTATTCATTCATCGCAACAGGAGATAGATGTAACGCAAGAATATATAGACTTCAAATTGCATCTCGCTCCATGTTATAATTTTTATCAACAGCTACTGCGTCACAGAGAAAATTTAGTTGTTATCTCTCCTCAATCCGTTAGGAGTGAAGTGAAACGTATTGCGGAGGAAATATTAAAAAGATATTAGATATGAAACAAAAAAAAACTTTATTTAAAGAATGCCATTTGGCTGCTCGTCAGTATAATGATGCTGATTTGGTGTGGGAAGAACTTAAGGTTGGTGTTGTCGTTGATTTAGTTCGTGATGTTGATAATAAGCATGACCCTAATGCAGTGGCAGTTGTTTATCACAAGACGAGTGGTCAAGGTGTGTCAGATGATTTTCTCCTTGGCTATTTGCCAAAGGGGGATAATATTGAAATTGCGCAATTTCTTGATATGGGTTGGAGCAATCTTTTTGAATGTCGTATATCAAAGATAAATGCGGAAGAACATTATGAGAATCAAATCCGTCTTGCTATACGAATAAATAAAAACAACTAGACATATTATTATTCATAAAAAAAATAAGAGCTATGAAGACATTTATTTTAATGTGGAATCCCGCCTTTTCAAGTTATACTTGGGATAGATTTAAGAAAGATCAAGCAGAGATTTGTAAAGACGATTGGTGCGAAGGTGTTGGCAATTGGAGTGTGTGGGAACATGAAAAGGTAGAAGAAGGTGATCGCTTTTTTATGGTGAAGGTAGGCGAAGGTAAGACGGGAATAGTAATGGCAGGTTATTTTTACAGCGATTGCTATGATGGTGAAGATTGGAGTGGAAAGGGTAGGAAAACTTATTATGCAGATCTTTTAATTCAAGTTCAAATTGATACTGAATTAGCAGATATCATCACCACAGAGGAGTTGTTGAGGGAAATTCCAAACTTTGATTGGAGTGGTGGACATTCTGGACGTTTGCTTGACGATGCTTCGGCAGAGAAGTTAGAGTTGTTATGGTTACGATATATCAATAAGGTTCGTTTTAATAAAAAAGAGAATGCTGTTTTCATTAGAGATATAAATGATGTTAGTGGTGTATTAGAACGATATCTTTCACGTACTTATGGTAATACATGTAAACAGTGTGGTTATAATTACCAAAAAGTTTTTGGAGAAGATTGCAAGGAATATGTTCCTTATTATCTTTTTTTGTCTGAAGATGATAAAGAGCCTTTGTCTGAAAATGAGCTTTTTTCAAGGTTGAGATGTATTTGTGATAATTGTTTGAGTGTTGTTTTAGATAGTGAAAATTGAAATTAAGTAGTAGTATGAAAAAGGCTCTCAGAGATGGGAGCCAATTTTGAAAAAACGATGAGTGAATTTAGATAATAATTAAAACTCGGGAAAACAAGAAGAGCAGAAAGTGGAACTTGCTTATGCAGGCTATCAAAAACGTGGAAGAAAATTGGAACGCGGAAGAAGACCGTCCATTGACCTAAGAAGAGAAAAAGGCTCGAGAGCAAAATAGATGGGCAGAAGTGGAATTGAACAAAATACAAATTTTAGGTAAAATAAAAAACGAGACACAAGCCCCGCTTTAAATGTTTTCACAACGGAATAATCCTTATTGTGATTTGCTTAATTACTTGTATTGCAAAGGTACGATTAATTTTTATATTTGCAAATAAAATACCAAAAATATGAAAAGAATTTTAGGTTTAGATTTAGGAACAACGAGTATAGGTTGGGCCTTGGTTAATGAAAAAGAAGAAGAAAAAGAGAATTCATCTATCGTGCGTGTAGGAGTACGTGTTAATCCATTGACAGTAGATGAAAGAGATAATTTCGAAAAAGGGAAAGCTATTACAACTAATGCAGAGCGTACGCTTAAACGGAGTATGCGCAGAAATCTTCAGCGCTATAAACTAAGAAGAGAGAATCTTATAGAATGCTTAAAAGACAATCATATTATTACAGATGATTCCATTTTGTGCGAAACGGGAAACAAAACTACATTTGAAACATATCGCAATCGTGCAAAAGCGGTAAACGAAGAAGTCAGCCTTACTGAATTTGCCCGTATCTTGTTAATGATTAATAAAAAACGTGGATACAAGAGTTCTCGAAAAGCCAACAACTCAGCAGCCTCCTGCTCACTATAGTAGTGATAAACAGGTCCAACGGTATGGATCACATACTTGCAAGGCAACTTGTACGCACCAGTTGTCTTGCTCTGACCAGTCTCACAACCGTTCAAAGTCATACACTCCTTCAGCAGTTCCATGCCTGCAGCTCGATGGATAGCGCCATCCACACCACCACCGCCCAAGAGCGAACGGTTAGCAGCATTCACGATTGCATCAACCTTTAGTTTGGTAATGTCACCCACGATTATCTTGATATTTGTTGTCATGGTATTCACGTTTTTATCCGACAATGATGTCTCTATTCACATCTGTATTGCTTCCTCATTGAATATGTTTCTTTAAGGGTTTTGCTCACAAAGATACAAATCCAATTGTAAATTGCCTGCATCGATACGGGCAAAAGTGATGAGATTTCCGATACTCAGACCACTCAGACCACGTCAGAGTCAACTCTTTTAGAACAAAACATAATTTTACTTCCGACTATAAACCTTGTATGTGTCAGGCTGATTCTGTAATTTTGCATTCAAAAGTGACAGAACCTACATACAGATAAAAACTAAAACCCAAATGATAAAATCAGTCTTAAGTCTATTGTGCTCAATAGTATGTGTCAGCCTTTTTGCACAACCAAAATTAGAAAACCATGGTGATTGGGCAAGAATAATTGTAAATGACAAACCAATGCTGATAATCGGTGGCGAATTGGGGAACTCTTCAGCTTCCACACAAGAAGACATCAGGCGCATCTTCCCTCACCTCCACAAGTTGGGGCTCAATACGGTGCTTGCTCCTATCTCATGGGAACTGCTGGAACCACAAGAAGGCGAATACGACTTTAGCACATTAGACCATATCATCCACGAGGCAAGAAGGAACGAACTTAAAGTCGTGCTCCTATGGTTCGGAGCATGGAAAAACAGCATGAGTTGCTACACACCAGAATGGTTTAAAAGAGACAACAAACGTTTTCCTCGAGTTCACAACAAGAATGGTGTGCCGTTGGAAGAAGCATCATCCCTATCAGCCAATGTCCTTGAAGCAGATAAAAAGATATTCTGCTCCATGATGCAACATATACGCGACGTGGACATGAACGAGCAGACGGTCATCATGATACAAGTCGAAAATGAGATTGGTATGATAACAGAACCTCGTGACTACAGTAAGGATGCAACAAAGATGTACAACAGTCAGGTGCCAAAACAATTGACCGACTACCTGAAGAAAAACACAAAGAGACTAAACAACAACCGTCTGCAGATTAAAACATACAAAGGGACATGGAGCGAGTTGTTCGGCAACGACATATATGCAGAAGAAATCTTTCAGGCATGGACATACGCGCTTTACGTAGAAGAAATGGCAAAGGCTGGAAAAGCAATATACAACTTGCCTATGTATGTGAACGTCGCACTCAACAGTCGCAACCGCACACCGGGCGAATACCCTTCTGCAGGTCCTTTGGCACACCTGATTGACGTCTGGCACTGCGGAGCACCAAGCATATCCGTATTGGGACTTGACCTATACGACAAAGGCTATCGAGACTGGACAGGCAGATACCATCTGCCGAACAATCCACTCTTCATTCCAGAAATACGGCTTGAAGATCATGATGCCATGAGAGCCCTATACGCATTCGGCCACCACGATGCTATGGGATTTTGTCCTTTCTCCATAGAAAACTATCCACTCACTCGCCAATCCAACAGCGACTGGCGCAATATAGATATTTCAAAAGACGACCAACTGAATGTCTTTTCTTCAAATAGTTCCAAACTTTCTCCATTAGTATCTTCCTACCGTCTTTTGCGACAAACAGAACCGCTGATACTGAAGCATCAAGGTACAAAGGATATGGATGCCGTATTACTCGATAACGATACCAGAGAGACAGACATCAAGTTTGAGGACGGCACAGTGCTTCACATCTCGCACACCTATTCATTAGGTTGGGAGCCCGGGGCAAAGTCCGACAAATGGCCAGAAGCGGCATGCATCATTATCCGACAGGATAAGGATGACTATATCGTGATTGGTTCGGGCATTGTTATCACCTTTTCCAAGGCAAACGGAAAAATGGTAGGAATAGCCAAATGCGAACAAGTGGAATATTCTCAAGAAGGGGAAATGCAGATTGTCCGTCATCTGAATGGTGACCAAACCCATCAAGGTCGGCATATCCGCATCCCTTTCGACAACTATCAGATTCAGCATTTTCGACTCTATGAATATTGACAGATTGCAACTATAACAAAGATGAAAATAGATTTTGTAACCATCAGTAAATCTATTTTTTCCCATCTTTGCCTCGTCGTCTTCCGCTCGGAGCCTACAAATCGTCGTGACAAGTTGATTAAATTGTCGTGACAAGTTGGGCAAATCATCGTGACGATTTGAGTAAATCGTCGTGACAAGTTGGAGGCTCTGACCTTTTGACCTTGAGGCATCGTATCGATAAATGTGGCTCTTAAAGGATTGAAAAGTTTGCAAATGTCCAAAATAATCTATATTTTTGCATCGCATAAACAAACCAATGCTTCTCATCTGAAGCAGATTTACAAGCCCCTAGTTTGATTGACAATTGATAATTGATAATTGATAATTGACATTAGGAGGCTCCTTAAAAAACAAACAATACAATGTTTACAAAACAACAACTGGAAAAGATGACAGTCGTAGAACTGTCGGAGATAACAAAAGAAATGGGCTTAAAACTGAAGTCCTCAACACTCAAGGAAGACAGAATTTATGCCATCCTTGACAAGCAGGCAGAGACAACCATAGAAGTGCAGCCGAAGAAGAAGCGCACGCGAATACAGAAGACAAAGGAAGCCGAGAAGCCCACAACGGACACCATCGCAACGGAGACAGTAGCATCCTTCGTCCCTGCTCAGGAACCAACAGAGACACAGCCGAAGAAGCGTGGGCGTAAACCGAAAGTAAAAGAAGCTACAATCGCGACCTCCGACCATGCTCAGGGACCAACAGAGCCTACAAGCATCACCATCACCGTGGGCGAAGAACCTAAAAAGAAAAAGGTGAAAGAAGCCGACCTGTTCTCAAACCAAGACAGCAACGATGCGCAGACATCAGAGACGACACATACTTCGACAAGCTCAGAGACAACATCGGCAAATGCGGAAAAAGACAGTAAGATGAGTACGGACAAGGTGTGGGACGGCGACCCGGGAGACGGCACAGACTTTATCGTGGTGAAAGACCTGCCAATCAGCGACGGAGCAGCCATACCGACAACAAACATCTTTGACGAACCGACATTCCAAAAACAGGAAGAGACACCAGCACCCACCACGGAACTGGTGGAAAAGGAGAGAGAAGAGGCATTTGACTTCTCAAAGATAATCGTAGCAAACGGCGTGCTGGAGACACTGCCTGACGGCTACGGATTCCTACGCTCAAGCGACTACAACTACCTCTCATCGCCAGACGACGTGTATGTGGCAAACAACTTCATCAAGAACTTCAGCCTGAAGACAGGAGACGTGCTGGAAGCCAACGTGCGCCCACCACGCGAGGGAGAGAAATACTTTGCCCTGACGGGAGTGGTGTCCATCAACGGACGGAAACCATCGGAGGTGCGCGACCGTATGGCTTTCGAGCATCTCACCCCACTCTTCCCTGACGAGAAATTCAAACTGTGCAAAGGCGACGGCAACGACAAACTCAGCGCACGAGTGGTGGACCTCTTTGCCCCTATCGGTAAGGGACAGCGCGCCCTCATCGTGGCACAGCCGAAGACGGGTAAGACCATACTGCTGAAAGACGTGGCAAACGCCATCGCTGCCAATCATCCTGAAGCATACCTGATGGTGCTACTCATCGACGAGCGACCAGAGGAGGTGACCGACATGGCACGCACGGTAAACGCCGAAGTCATAGCCTCTACATTCGACGAACCGGCAGAATGTCATGTAAAGATTGCCGGCATAGTGCTGGAAAAGGCAAAACGACTCGTGGAATGTGGGCACGACGTGGTGATATTCCTTGACTCTATCACACGCCTGGCACGCGCATACAACACCGTGGCTCCGGCATCGGGAAAGGTGCTGACGGGTGGTGTAGATGCCAACGCCCTGCAGAAGCCGAAGCGTTTCTTCGGTGCTGCACGTAACATCGAGGGTGGCGGCTCACTGACCATCATCGCAACAGCACTCATTGACACCGGTAGCAAGATGGACGAGGTCATCTTCGAGGAGTTTAAGGGTACGGGAAATATGGAACTGCAACTGGACCGTTCACTCAGCAACAAACGCATCTTCCCATCCGTGAACCTCATCGCCTCAAGCACACGCCGAGACGACCTGCTGCAAGACAAGAACACGCTCGACCGTATGTGGGTGTTGCGTAAGTTCATCTCCGACATGACACCGATGGAGGCAATGACGGAATTGCAGAAACAGATGGAGAACACCAAGAGCAACGAGGAGTTCCTCGTGTCAATGAACGGATAAATGAACTTCCAGAAGACAGTAGCAACCTTTATTGAGGCAAACGACCTGCTCTCTTTCGGAAAGAAGTATATAGTGGCTTTGAGCGGTGGCGCAGACAGCGTGGCACTGCTCATGTTGCTTCATGCCCTACATTACGACATCGAGGTAGCCCACTGCAATTTCCACCTGCGAGGAGAGGAGGCCGACCGCGATGAAGCCTTCGTGCGCCACCTCTGCAAGAGAATAGGCGTGACACTACACACGAAGCACTTTGACACCACGGCATGGGCTACGGCACAGAAGATGAGCATCGAGACGGCGGCACGCGAACTGCGTTACGCATGGTTCGACAAGTTGCTCACACAGCGTGGAGCAGAAGCCGTATGCGTGGCGCATCATAAGGACGACTCGGCAGAGACCATCCTCATGAACATCATACGCGGAACAGGCACAAAAGGTCTTCTGGGCATAAAAGCACGCAACAACAACATCCTCCGCCCACTGCTCTGCGTGGGACGGAAAGACATAGAGGAATATCTCAAGAGCATCGGACAGGACTATATCACCGACTCTTCAAACATGAAAGATGACGTGGTGAGAAACAAAATGCGCCTGAATATCATCCCACTAATGAAAGAAATCAACCCCAAGACAACGGAAAACATACTGCGCACGGCAGAGAACATTGCCGAGGCAATAGAGGGAACGGATGAAAACCGCCTATATGACGCACTCTCAGGATATGGCTTCAACGGCAGTCAGGTGCGACAGATGAAGAACGTCACAGAGTCGGGACGCGAGTTCCTCTCCCCCACTCACCGCGCCATAATAGACCGCTCGGAAATCATCATCGAACCGGCATTGCGGGCAGAGACCATCGATGCCAAAGGATTTGAGATAATTAGAGACAAGGATTGCGCCTGCCTCGATGCCGACCTTGTGAAGATGCCCATTAGGATGCGCACCGTGCAGGAGGGCGACAGCTTCGTTCCTTTCGGTATGAAAGGCAGGAAACTCCTTTCCGACTTCATGACAGACCATAAGATGCCCCTCAACGAGAAACGCCGACAGCAGGTGGTGGTGGATGCCGAAGGGCGGATAGTATGGGTGGTGGGTCTGCGCCCTGATGACCGCTTCCGCATCACAGACAGCACTCGGTGCGTGTTGTTCCTGAGCCGACAGAGGCATTAAGAAAAGACAGATGAAAATCATATACAGCAAGTTTGATGATAAAGCAATAGCAAAGTTGCCAGCGGTGACGTTCAACGGGCGTATCTTCGTCCTGACCACTGTGGGTGAGGCCAAACGTGCCGTTGACTATCTCCTGACATTCCCACTTTTAGGTTTGGACACTGAGACACGCCCCTCGTTCAGACGCGGACAGTCAAATCAGGTGGCACTACTTCAAGTGAGCACGCCCGATGAGGCTTTTCTTTTCCGCCTGAACAGGATAGGTATGTGTCCGGAGATAATACATCTGCTGGAAGCAGACAACGCGAAAGTGGGCATCTCGCTACATGATGACATACACATGATGAGTCAGCGTCATGCCTTTACCCCACGCAACTTCATTGACCTACAGACCATCGTGGGCGAATTGGGCATCGAAGACCGCGCCCTGCGGAAACTCTATGCCAACCTCTTTCATCAGAAGATAAGTAAGGCACAGCAGTTGAGCAACTGGGAAGCAGACATCCTGACAGAGCCACAGAAACGCTATGCCGCCACAGATGCGTGGAGCTGTATAAACCTATATAACGAAATCGTGCGCCTCAAGGAGACGCACGACTATCAACTTATTATCACCGAAGACCTTAATGCCCCGCAACAGGAGTTATCCTGAACGTGAACGTGCGACTCTTGCAAGGCACCTGATATTTTGGTAGTGCCCTTGCCTCCTTGCTCCATGCGTTGATGCCACCCACACCGGTATGCTCACCGTCAATGAAGAGATTGGCATAGCGCGACTTCTTCAGTTGTTCAGGATGACGCTGTGTCTTCTCCAGTCCTTCGTCCATCTCCAAGACATCGTAATGCAACGTAGAGGCATAGAACGGCTGTTCGGCTGTGATGAGCAGTCCGACGTTATTGCCCGCCTGTTTCCACCAACGGATGTCAGAATGAAGCCCCGTCTCCTGCGGACGTACATAATGATAGAAACTCTCATCGGCAGTGGTGGAATAGATGCCTATCGGCTGGCTCTCCTTACGGTCGGCATAGTTCTCTATCGGTCCGCGTCCGTAGTATGTCGCTTTGTCCATAGTGTACGGCAGTTGCATCACGACTCCGAAACGCATCATGGCAGGAGCTTTCACGCTGTCGGCAACGGTCATCTCCTCAGTTACGAGCAGCGAACCATCTGCCTTGCGGACATATTTCATCGTGAGTTGTGCAGGAATTTCCGGCATATCATAGACGACAACGGACACATCTCTCTTCTGCGTGAGCGAGAGCAGGTTCATCTTCGGTGTGCGCCAAGGGCGGTACTCCTTATGTATGTTGGCACCCATATCGTTGTCCGTCACTGCACGCCAGAAGTTTGGCTGTAACGTGCCGCCTTCGCCCAAGATGTTCTTCCCGTCCAATGTGAGCGCGGTGAGAAAGCCCGTCTCTTCCGAAAGCTGGATGCTAAGTTTACCTGTTGCCTGTTCGGCAGGAACTGCGGTTGCCTCCTTCAGTAGGAACTGCTGATGAGCCACCTGTGTTCCGCTTTCGAGCAATGGCTCGGCAGTCTTCAGACGGTAACTCACATTCAAAAATGCTTCACCCTCTGGCAGGTCGTTGATTTCTGGCAGAGCTATGAAAGCCGTCTTCTGCGCATCGGCATCAATGGTGGCGCATACTCCCTTTCGGACAATCTCACCATTGGATGTGATGTTCCATTCCAAACACACATTGGCAAGCGACTTAAAGAAATTCTCGTTGAAGACCTCAATGCCACCCTCCTTGAGTGTAGTCCAGATGTTCTGGTAGAAATACTGCACCTCATAAGCCTGTGGCGTGAGATGGCGGTCGGCAGAGATGAAGCCGTTACAATTGAAGTTGTTGTCCGAAGCATCATAGTCGTTGTAGTCGCCACCATACTTCAGTATTGTTCTGCCCTCGTTGTCCTTGCCCCAAAGAGCCTGATCGGCAAAGTCCCAGATGAAGCCACCCTGAAAGATAGGATATTTGCGCACCAGTTCCCAGTATTCCTTGAACACGCCACCGGAATTACCCATGGCATGTGCATATTCACACTGTATGAACGGCTTTGTGTTTTTCGGATTGGAAGAATATCTCACGCATCCGCTTGGGAAATAATACATCGGGCAGAAGATGTCGGTGTATTCACTTAACCCAGCCTGTTCGTATTGAATAGGTCGCATTTTGTCTTGTTGACGAATCCATTTGTATGCTGCAATGAAATTGTCGCTGAAAGCAGTCTCATTACCCATACTCCAGATGATGACGCTCGGATGGTTGAACTGCATCGACACATTGTGTTGGTTGCGCTCAAGAATCTGCCGTGCAAAGAGAGGAGTCTTGGAGATAGCATCCTTGCCATACCAGAACGCATGGCTCTCCTGATTGGCTTCTGCCACCACATAGAGGCCATATTCATCGCACAGGTCGTACCACTCCGGCGAATTAGGATAGTGTGATGTGCGCACGGCATTGACGTTGAGCGTCTTCATCAACTGTATGTCGCGCACCATCTCTTCGCGTGAGACGATATAACCACCATTTGGCGAAATCTCATGACGGTCAGTACCTTTTATCAGCACAGCCTTGCCGTTGACAAGCAGTTGCGAGTTGCGTATCTCAATGGTGCGGAAGCCCACCTTCTGCTCAATGGTCTGCACGATGTTTCCTTTTTTGTCGGCAACCGTTGCCGTAAGTGTATATAGATAAGGTGTCTCGGCTGTCCATAGATGTGGGGCATCAATGGTGAGGGTGCACTCGGCTGTTGCACCCGTCTTAGTTGCCACTACCCTACCCTTGGCATCTTTCAGTTCGTATGACAGCACTCCATCGCCCTTCTTCTTCGTCTTTATGGCAAGCACGCCGTCAGAGGTTGCCTGCAGTCGCAGGTCTTCGATATGCGTCTTTTCGTTTACGGCATACAGATAGGAGTCGCGTGCCACACCCGTGAGACGCCAGAAATCCTGATCTTCGCAATATGTGCCGTCGCACCAGCGATAGACCTTGAAGCGGAACTTGTTTTCCCCCGCCTTGATGAATGGAGTGACATCAAACTCAGCACAGACCTTACTGTCTTCGGCATAACCCACAAACTTATCGTTGACATACAGATAGATGTTTGAGGTGACGCTGCCGAAATGTGCTATCACCTGATTGTCCTTAATAAAGTCTTTAGGAATGGAGATAGTCTTTTCATACACGCCATAGTAGTTGTCTTTCATCGGAGCGTAAGGCGGATTGTTCTGATAATGTCCCTTCCATGCAAAACCAATGTTTACGTAGATAGGAGCATAGCATCCGTTCATCTCCCAAATCCCCGGCACGGGCATCTGTCCGCGTTTCACCACCTCGTTAGTCTCAAGTGATGTCATCGTGAAATCCCACTGTCCATGCAGCGTTATCCTCTTCTCCGGCAGATAACTGAAATGTACGGGATAACGGTTAACTTCATTTACGTTCATATCCTGCCAATACTCCTGTGCCACAGAAGTCAGCGACACACCGAAAGCAAGCAAAAACACAAACATGCGACATTTGTTTTTCATAATAGATTTTATTTTAGAGTTAATTTATAATGCAATTTTGTATTGTTCGCGGTTTGTTATACCTTTGCGGACAATGCAAATATAAGGAATAATTCATTATTGACGACATATTAAAACACTATAAACAGAAAAATCATGAAAAGCTTAAACAAGAGAACGGCTCCAAAGAGCGTTATGCCTGAAAAGGTGATTCAGTTTGGCGAAGGTAATTTCCTCCGCGCATTTGTGGATTGGATAATCTGGAACATGAACCAGAAGACAGATTTCAATGGTAGTGTCGTGGTGGTACAGCCTATCGAAAAAGGTATGGTGGACTGGCTCAACGGTCAAGACTGCCTGTACCATGTCAACCTTCAGGGACGTGAAAATGGAGAGCCTGTAAACACTCTTGAACGTATTGACGTCATCAGTCGTGCTCTTAACCCTTATACGCAGAACGATGCTTTTATGGCACTTGCCGAGCAGCCTGAGATACGTTTCGTCATCTCCAACACCACAGAGGCTGGTATAGCATTCGACCCTTCATGCAAACTTGATGACAAGCCTGCTTCATCTTATCCGGGCAAACTCGTTCAGTTGCTTTATCATCGTTTCCAGTGCTTCAACGGCGCAAAGGATAAGGGGCTCATCATCTTCCCTTGCGAACTGATATTCCTCAATGGTCACAAACTCAAGGAGTGCATCTTCAAGTATATTGACCTATGGAAACTGCCTGCAGATTTCAAGAAATGGGTTGAAGAGTGCTGTGGCATCTATGCAACACTGGTTGACCGCATCGTGCCGGGTTTCCCTCGCAAAGATATTGCTGAAATACAGCAGAAGATTTCCTATAGGGACAACCTCGTGGTACAGGCAGAGAACTTCCACCTTTGGGTCATCGAAGCTCCAAAGGAGGTAGAGGACGAGTTCCCAGCACCAAAGGCAGGACTGCACGTGCTTTTCGTTCCGTCAGAAGAGCCTTATCATGAGCGCAAGGTGACACTCCTCAATGGTCCTCATACGGTGCTTTCACCAGTGGCATTCCTCAGTGGTGTGAACATCGTGCGTGATGCCTGTCAGCATCCTGTCATCGGCAAGTACATACATAAGGTACAGTTTGACGAGTTGATGGAGACTCTCAACCTGCCGAAAGAGGAGTTGGAGAAGTTTGCAAATGACGTACTGGAGCGTTTCGACAATCCATTCGTTGATCATCAGGTGACGAGCATCATGCTCAACTCCTTCCCTAAGTTCCAGACGCGCGACCTGCCGGGTCTCAAGATATTCCTTGAGCGCAAGGGCAAACTGCCAGAAGGACTTGTGATGGGTCTTGCAGCCATCATCACATATTATAAGGGTGGAAAACGTGCAGACGGTACAGAAATCGTGCCTAACGATGACGAGAAGATTATGACCCTGCTTAAAGACCTATGGGCTACGGGCGACACGCAGAAGATTGCTGGCGGTGTGCTTGCTGCCGACTTCATTTGGGGTGAGAACCTTAATGACATCAAGGGGCTGAACGCACTTGTGAAGAAAGACCTCGACCTCATCCGTGAAGTGGGAATGCTTGAGGCTGTCAAGACAATTCTTTGATGTCACAGATTAACGATAAACTTCATGAATTAGCCTCCCGTTATGAGGAGGCTAATTTCATTATAGGCGACCCATCGCAGTTTATGCACAAGGTCAGGGGCGAGAGACATCAGGAGCTCATCGCCTTCATCGCCTCATCGCTCTCTTTCGGTGCTAGGGCGCAGTTTCTTCCGCGCATACAATATCTGCTTAATGCCACAGAGGGCGATGTCGAAGGTTGGGTGAAAGAGGGACGTTTCACCGTTGCCGTACCACCCAAAGACGAATGTTTCTATCGTCTCTATACCTTCCGCATCATGCACCGTTTCCTGTCTGCCTTGCAGGAACTCGTTATGCGCTATGGCAATCTAAAAAGCTTTATCTCATCATCCACGCCCGACGGTGATGCGCTGACTGCGATAAAGGCACTTACCACCTATTTCTCCGCCTACGACCTGCAGGGACTAATACCGAAAGATGCTTCATCTTCCTGCAAACGCCTTTGTATGTTCTTGCGTTGGATGGTGCGCGACTCCTCGCCTGTTGATCTCGGAGTGTGGAGCGATGTCATCGACCGCCGCACGCTCATCATGCCTCTGGACACTCATGTCCTACAGGAAGCCATGCGAATAGGACTCATCCACAGTCGCACAACATCAATGGCTGCCGCACGCAGACTGACGGAAAAGATGCGTGCCGTCTTCCCTGACGACCCACTAAAGGGCGACTTTGCCCTTTTCGGCTTCGGTGTGGATGAAACGAAGGGGGAATAAAATAAAGCAAGGACGAAGAAAATCATTTATTACTTTGTTGAAGTGTGCTGCGTCTAGCTTCCCTCGCGCGCACGCGCGCGTATATATAATAAGGTATAACACTCTAATATAGTTATAAGTTATAAGTTATGAGTTATAAAATATGAGTTAGGAAATTATGAAAGCCCCCTTAAACCATCATAAATCTCAAGACTCTCTGCGTTCTCTGCTCCTCTGCTCCAAATCTTGAGACATCGAAGATGGCTTGGCTGAAAAAATGTGCCTTTAGCAAGCTTGCTTGCATAGAGGCATATATTTTCTGACAACACCTCGAAAGAGGCAAGATTTGCTCTGCGAGAAAAACAGAAAACCGACTCTACCGAAACAGAAACAAGAAGCGAGGAACAGAAAAAAAGGTTCTGCAAGAAGAGGTAAAAATCAATAAAACGGACGCATGATTTTTGACAAACGCACGATTGCTTTTTGACAAACGCTCGTTTGGGCTTCGACAAGCGCTCGTTTAGGCCTCGACAAACGCTCGTTTGTGCCTCGTCTTCCCATCGTTTGTGAGCAGTCAAACGCACGCTTGTTTTTCATCCTCCAAAGTCGCGGAACATCTGTTCCAATCGAAGGGATTCCTCGGTGCTTTCTTGGGGGTCTTCCGATGCTGTCGAGGGGCTCTCCCGTTGCCCTCTATGGCATCCCTTCGATGGTTATACGAGACCCCTTCGATGGTTATACGGAACCCCTTTGATGGTTATACG
>JAGHTU010000047.1 GCA_018065185.1 Candidatus Equicola faecalis
TTTGGCTTTTCAGATCCGAAGCCTAATTTCAACGAGTTAAAGTTAGCGTAAGGCGAGCGCAAAGCCAAATTTTCGAAGAAAAAGAGGATAAATATTTAAGGAAATCCAAGCTTGCTTGAGGTTTTTGTAAATATTTAGACTCTTTAAATACATCAGTATTTTGGCTTTTCAGCGCCTAAGCATAATTACAACGAATTTAAATTTCGCTTAAGGCGAGCCCAAACCAAAATTTATTTGAGCTTTGCCGCGCCGCCACCTATCTTGGGCGAAGCCAAAGTTAGTGCAAGAAAGACGCAGTCTTTGGCTTTGTTAATTCGCAAAACTCTGCGAGAACCCCAAAAGACTCCCTAAATCCATAATAAAACAGGCTTTACAACTATCCGTAAATCGCTATTTTCCCACCTTTGCCTCGCCGTCTTCCGCTCGGAGCCTATAAATGATCGTGATCATTTGATGAAATGATCGTGATCATTTGGGCAAATCATCGCGATCATTTGAGTGAATCATCGCGATCATTTGGAGGCTCTGTTGGTTTAACACCGAGGCATCGGTTGTTCGGCTTCGAGGTGTTGTATGGTTAAAGTGGCTTTAAGAAAGGAAAAGGCTTCTCCATCGTGCGCGCGTTTTAATAAGGCGTAAGAGAAATTTTAGGTGTTTTTTATTTTGTATTACTCTCTGCTTTCGCTATTTTTGTATTATCAAATATTACGCAAGGAGCGTGGCAGGGATAAAGGATGTTTTAGTGCCCCTTGAGAAGTTTGCGCTTCTGCCGCTGCAGGAATATTGGGATAATGCCTGCTTGCATGGGATTGGCAGAGACAGATGTATCAGGGGTGTTATTGTGTCTTGGCGTAAACGAAGATATCGTGCGCGAAACACAATGTGAATTGAAAAATGTGGTTTTATAGCAATAGGCGAAACTACAAGTTACGAAAGCCTACATTCCAGAGAGAGACGCATGATGCGAGTATTGAGATTAGAATTAAAATAGAGACAAAATAATGAACATACGATTAGAACAACCTGAAGATTATCGTGAGGTTGAGAACCTTACACGTGAGGCATTTTGGAATGTTTATGCACCGGGATGCGTAGAGCATTACGTACTTAATCAATATAGGAGTAATCCTGACTTTATTCCTGAACTGGATTTCGTGATGGAAGAAGATGGAAAGATTATAGGACATGTAATGTTCTCAAAGGCACAAATCACTTTAGATTCTCCCCTAAAGGGGGAGTTAGAAGGGGTCACTTTCGGACCAATCAGCATCCATCCCAACTACAAACGTAAAGGTTATGGATTGCAACTATTGCAGTATGCGCTTGAAAAAGCTAAGGTCATGGGCTTCGGCATTATATGCATGGAAGGCAACCTTGACTTCTACAGACACGCAGGCTTTGTCGTAGCAAGCACACTCGGCATCCACTATCATGCAGAGCCGAAAGAAGCAGAGGTGCCATATTTCCTTGCACAAGAACTCATACCCGGCTACTTCAAGGGATTAGAAGGTACATATCATACTCCTAAAGGCTACTATGTCGCCTTCGAGAATAAGGATGCCTTTGATGCATACGAGGCAACATTCCCTCCGAAAGAGAAGCAACACCAAGAAGGGCAACTTGTTGATGATTGCAAAAAAAATCCAAATGTCTGAAGCATCCGAAAACATCAAACGGACGCACGTTTTTTTGGAAAACGCACGATTGCCTTTCGACAAACGCTCGTTTGTGCCTCGTCTTCCCATCGTTTGTGAGCAGTCAAACGCACGCTTGTTTTTCGCCGTCCAAAGTCGCGGAACATCTGTTCCAATCGTGGGGATTTTTCGGTGCTTTCTTGGGGGTCTTCTGATGTTGTCGAGGGAGTGCTGTAATGCCCTCTAAGGCATCCCTTCGATGGTTATACAAGACTCCAACGATGGTTATACAGGACTCCTTTGATGAAAATCCGCCCCCAATGGATGTGTCCACGCCTAATATACAGACTCCGTATGTTAGATTTCGCGCTCCACACGTTAAATTTGTTTTATTCTAAAAAACTTTATTTCCGTTTCTGCTTGCATTTCCGTAACTTTGAAAGCGAAACTATGGAAGGACTAAAATTTGATAAACTAACAAATTACTATGGATTCTAATAAGGGATATGTTTACATACTCACCAACCCGTCATTTAGAGAAGATTGGGTAAAAATAGGTAAAAGTTCAAGACCTGTTGATGTGCGATCTAAAGAATTAGACAATACTGCTGTTCCCCTTCCATTTGACATTTATGCAACCATGCAGACCTCAAAATATACTGAAGTTGAGAAGCTGATACATAAAACGATAGACCGTCTCACGGATTTGCGAATAAGACAGAACCGTGAATTCTTCAATGTTCAACCTGAAATGGCTTTGGATATACTTAACGATATAGCATTAACGATAGATGATGCTGAAATATATCGCTATGTCGAACATAAACCTGTGAAAATCTATCCAGTAGAAACTCCTGTAATAATTGAGGAAAAGAAGAAGAACATTGAGAAGAAGCGCACGCATTTTACTTTTGATATGGTGGGGCTTCCTATCGGTACAGAAATTGTTTTTGATGCTACTGGTCAAAAGGTTAAGATAGCTACTGATTGTAAAATTGAATATCAAGATAGGCTGTGGTCGCTTTCTGGCTTTACCGCTCAATACCTCCCAGAAGATAAGCAGACAGCCTCAAGAGCTTATCAAGGTCCTAAATTTTTTAGTTACAATGGTAAGACTATGTGGCAATTAAGATTAGAAAAGGAAAATAAGTAATTAAAAATTGTCTTTTATTTTGTATTTGTATTCGCTTTGCACTAACTTTGGCTGTCATTATAAAAAAGAGCATATTTCATGAGTGAAAGAAGAGTGAGAGTACGCTTTGCACCGAGTCCGACAGGGCCATTGCATATCGGTGGTGTAAGGACGGCACTCTACAACTATTTATTTGCACGCCAGAGGGGTGGTGATATGGTGTTTAGAATAGAAGACACCGACTCCAACCGTTTCGTGCCGGGTGCAGAAGAATACATCATAGAAAGCTTCAAGTGGCTGGGCATAACATTTGATGAGGGTGTCTCTTTCGGAGGAAAATACGGACCTTATCGTCAGAGTGAGCGCAGGGATATTTACCGCAAGTATGTGCAACAGCTTCTTGATGCAGGAAAGGCATATATAGCCTTTGACACGCCTGAAGAGCTGGATAGGAAGCGTCAGGAGGTGGAGAACTTCCAGTATGACGCCACCACACGCCTTACGATGCGCAACTCCTTGACTCTGGGAGAGGAAGAGACAGAGAGACTCGTAGCACAGGGAGAACAGTATGTGGTGCGCTTTCGGATAGAGCCCGACGAGAAAGTGACGGTGCACGACATGATACGTGGCGAGGTGGTGGTGATGAGTGATATACTTGACGATAAAGTGCTCTACAAAAGTGCTGACGACCTGCCTACGTATCATCTGGCAAATATCGTGGATGACCATCTAATGGAAATATCGCACGTCATACGTGGCGAGGAGTGGCTACCAAGCGCACCGCTCCACGTGTTGCTCTATAAGGCTTTCGGATGGGAAGACACCATGCCACAGTTTGCACATCTGCCACTATTGTTGAAGCCGGTGGGAAATGGAAAACTCTCGAAGCGTGATGGAGATAAGTTGGGATTCCCTGTATTCCCTCTCCAGTGGCACGATGCACAGAGCGGACAGATATCATCAGGCTATCGCGAAAAGGGCTATCTGCCAGAGGCTGTGATAAACTTCCTTGCGTTGCTAGGGTGGAACCCGGGAACAGAACAGGAATTGTTTACGCTTAATGAACTCGTCAAAGCATTTGATATAGAGAAATGCTCGAAAGCCGGTGCACGGTTTGACTATATAAAAGGAATATGGTTCAATCAGCAGTACTTGGTGCGCCGACCTGCCGAAGAGTGGGTGCCGGAGTTTGACAAGATACTGCGTGCCGAGGGTATCATCTCTACACCGGAGAAAGAAGCACAGGTGGTGGAGATGATGAAGATGAAGGTGATAGAATATAAGGACAACAATAATATCGTACATAAGAGAAACATCAGTTTCGTGGCTGACCTTTGGCCGTTGTGCCGTTTCTTCTTCCAAGCACCGAAGGAGTATGACCCTCAGGACAAGTTCGTGCGCAAGAATTGGAAAGAAGACACAGCGGACATGATGCGTGGGCTTATGGAGAAACTGTCGCTGATAGATGATTTCACCGTGGACAACATCCGCACCACCATAGAGCCTTGGGCAGAGGAGCAGGGCTACCGCCCATGGAATGCATGGCGCGTGGCATTGGTGGGTACGGGTCAGGGTCCTGATATGTATGAATTGTCAGCATTCCTCGGCAAGCAGGAGACAATAAACAGAATAGAATCAGCAATAGCAGCACTTTGAGATGGTGGTGACATATTTCTTTTATAATCTTGCTATGTGTCTATATGGCTTGGGGGTATGTATCGCCTCGCTGTTCAGCAAGAAAGTAAGAAAGATGGTAAGGGGCGAGCGTATAGCCACCCGATACATCAAGGAACGATGGGATGAGGACGCTCCGTATCTGTGGTTTCATGCTGCCTCGCTCGGTGAGTTCGAACAAGGTCGCCCAATGATGGAATGGATACGACAGAAGTATCCTCAATACAAGATACTGCTCACGTTTTTCTCACCGTCTGGATATGAAGTGAGAAAAGACTATGAAGGAGCAGACATCATCTGTTATCTGCCACTCGACACGCCTTACAGAAGTCTGCATTTCTTCTCGGCAACAAAAAATATCGTTGCTGCCTTTTTCATAAAGTATGATTTCTGGTGGAACTATCTTCATATATTGAAAGCGCACAACGTGCCGACATATAGTATCAGTTCCACGTTCCGCCCGGGACAGATATTCTTCCGCAGTTATGCCAAGCGTTATGCTCGTGTGCTGAAATGTTTCACTCATCTGTATGTGCAGAACGAGCGTAGTCGCGAGTTGTTAGCAGGTATCGGCGTGACGAATGTTACCGTTGTGGGTGACACGCGCTTTGACCGCGTGCTGAAGATAAAGGAAGACGCGATGAGCCTGCCTATCGTGGAGAGTTTCTGTGAGGATGAGAGCAAGAAAACAATAGTTGTAGGCAGCAGTTGGCCGGGAGATGAGAATGTGATTTTCCCTTGTCCGTGCAAGATGATTATTGCTCCGCATAATGTCACGGAAGACAGAATAAACAACATCATCTCTAAATGCGAAGGAAAGAGCGTGATGCGATACACTCAGACTGACGCTCAGCATGATGCAGAGAAACTGCGTGAGGCTGACGTACTGATAATTGATTGTTACGGTCTTCTCTCGTCTGTCTATCGCTATGGCGATGTGACGTATGTGGGAGGAGGGTTCGACCATACCGGTATTCATAACGTTCTAGAGGCAGCCGTATGGGAGAAGCCAGTGCTCTACGGTCCGAATTATCACAAATATCAAGAGGGTGAAGAACTGATAGCCTCAGGTGGTGGAATTGAACTGTCTGATGCAGACAATTTCCGCGAGGTGATGAAGACCCTACTCAATGACAAGAGTCTGCTGGCAGACATCTCGGCAAAGGCAGGTGCATACGTAAAGAGTAAGACCGGCGCAACAGCGCAGATTCTTAACGATATTGATAATCTATTGGCAAGTAGTGTTGACAAAAGGATCAACAAGTAATAATTAATAATTAACAATTAATAATTAAAACAAAAAACTATGGCATTCTTAACAAACGAAAAACTTACAATCGTCGGTGCAGCCGGCATGATTGGTTCAAACATGGTACAGACAGCCCTGATGATGGGTCTGACTAACGACATCTGCCTTTATGACGTATTCTCACCGGAAGGTGTGGCAGAAGAAATGCGCCAGTGTGGCTTTGGTGATGTAAAGATTACTGCAACTACTGATGCAAAGGAAGCATTTACAAATGCAAAATACATCATCTCTTCAGGTGGTGCTCCACGTAAGGAGGGAATGACACGTGAGGATCTGCTGGCAGGCAACTGTAAGATAGCAGAGGAATTGGGTAAGAACATCCACACTTACTGTCCTGACGTAAAGCAGGTGGTTATCATCTTCAACCCTGCCGACCTTACAGGTCTTGTAACCCTGTTGTATTCAGGTCTGAAACCTGGTCAGGTAACAACACTTGCAGGTCTTGACACTACCCGTCTGCAGAGCGCATTGGCAAAGAAATTTGGTGTGCTACAGAGCGAGATAACAGGCTGTGCCACTTATGGCGGTCATGGTGAGCAGATGGCAGTATTCGGCAGTAATGTGAAAATCGCTGGTAAATCACTCACAGACATTATCGGTACAGAGGAATTTCCAACAGAAGAATGGGAGCAAATGAAGAAAGACGTCACACAGGGTGGTGCTGCTATCATCAAGTTGCGTGGCCGCAGTTCTTTCCAGAGCCCTTCATATTTGGCAGTGGAGATGATTCGTGCCGCTATGGGTGGTGAAGAATTCCGTTTCCCTGCAGGTACTTATGTAAGCAACGATAAGTACGACCATATCATGATGGCTATGGACACTAAGTTTGAGAATGGCATCTGCACATACAAGATGCCTGTGGGCACTCCTGAGGAAATAGCAAAGCTTGATGCAAGTTATGCTCATCTGTGCAAGATGCGTGATGAACTTGTAACTCTGAACATCGTTCCTGCTATTTCAGAGTGGAATAAAGTGAACCCTAATCTGTAATCTTTTTATGGCACTTATAAAGTCAGTAAGAGGCCTTACTCCGAAATGGGGTAAGGCTTGTTATTTTAGCGAGAATGCCACAATAGTGGGCGATGTGGTGATGGGCGACGAATGCTCCGTATGGTTTAATGCCATGGTGCGAGGCGATGTGAACTATATCCGCATAGGTAATCGTTGTAATGTGCAGGATGGGGCGTGTCTGCATACAACATACAAGACCGGACCGCTCGTGATAGAAGATGATGTGTCAATTGGGCATCTTGCATGTGTGCATGCCTGCACGATACGGCGTGGTGCATTGATTGGGATGAATTCAACACTTCTCGACCATTGCGATATCGGCGAGGGTGCTATCGTGGCTGCCGGTGCACTGGTGCTGGGCGGTACGAAGATAGGCGATCACGAGATATGGGGAGGCGTACCAGCACGGTTTATCAAAAAAACTGCTCCTAATCAAGCCGAATCATTCGCAGAACACTACGTCATGTATTCCAAATGGTATCTTGAGGATGAAGATAAGTGATTTTCACTTTGCCCGAATTATTTATTAACTTTGCCAAGTTATGAGGGTGCTGATACAGCGCGTAACAAATGCTTCCGTGACAATTGACGGAGTGCTAAAGTCTGCTATAGGAAACGGACTGCTCGTCTTTCTGGGCATCACTAATGACGATGCGCAGGAAGATGTGGGCTGGCTCTGTCGGAAGATTGTCGGGTTGCGCATCTTTGATGATGAGCAGGGGGTGATGAACCTAAATGTAAGGCAGGTGGATGGAGACGTAATGGTGGTAAGTCAGTTTACTTTGCTGGCAAGTACGAAAAAGGGAAATCGCCCATCTTATATCAACGCCGCTGGAGCAGAAGTCTCTGTACCGCTGTATGAAGCATTCTGCAGAAGGATGTCGGACGAACTCGGAAAGACGGTGAAGACCGGCACGTTTGGAGCCGATATGAAAGTGGCGTTGCTCAACGACGGACCTGTTACGATATGGATTGATAGTAAAAATAAAGAATAAAAACGAACGATATGGAAACAAGTAAGTATGAAGAAGCATTACGTAAGTACGATTGTGCCATCAATGATGAAGATCTGAAAGCTTCAGTACAGAAAATAATAAAAGAGAAAGTGCCAGAAAACTGCACTGATGAAGTGAAACGCTTCCTTATGGGAAGCATTGAACTTACTACACTAAAAACCACCGACTCGGAAAAGAGTGTCATGGCATTTACGGAGCGTGTCAACGAATTTGACGGCAAGTATCCTGACCTGCCTCATGTGGCAACGATATGCGTATATCCTTGTTTTGCATCAGCAGTGAAAGAAACCCTGTGCGTTGAAGGTGTAAATATCGCTTGTGTGTCGGGTAGTTTCCCTTCATCACAGAGCGTGATAGAAGTAAAGGTTGCCGAGACCGCCCTTGCCCTCCGTGATGGAGCAAATGAGATAGACATTGTCATGCCAGTGGGGAAATTCCTTTGTGGCGACTATGAGGGAATGTGCGATGATATCAGTGAACTGAAACAGACCTGTGGCGACTGTGCCATGAAGGTGATTCTTGAAACTGGGGATTTGCCTGACTATAGCAGTGTGAAGAAAGCATCTATCCTCTCAATGTATGCTGGTGCCGACTATATCAAGACCTCAACAGGAAAAGAAAAAATATCTGCCACTCCTGAAGCGGCATACGTCATGTGTCAAGCGATAAAAGAATATTACGATGAGACAGGAATACAGATAGGTTTCAAGCCTGCCGGTGGCATAAACACCGTGATGGATGCTATCACATACTACACAATCGTGAAAGAGGTGTTGGGCGAAAAGTGGCTTACAAATAAATGGTTCCGATTGGGAACATCACGCCTGGCAAATCTATTGTTGAGTGAGATAGAAGGAGAAGAAATTAAGTTCTTTTAAAGAATTAACAATCAATTATCAATTAAATATATGGCAAAAAGCGGACTAACACCTATGATGCAACAGTTCTTCGACCTGAAGGCGAAACATCCTGATGCCTTGATGCTGTTCCGTTGTGGAGACTTCTATGAGACATACTGCGAAGATGCGGAAATAGCAGCTAAAATATTAGGTATCACGTTGACACGCCGTAGCAGTGTGGCTGGAACGTCTGCCTCTGGCACTGCTATGGCTGGTTTTCCGCATCATGCCCTTGACACATATCTCCCAAAACTCATCCGAGCCGGTAAACGTGTGGCAATATGCGACCAGTTGGAAGACCCAAAACTGACAAAAAAACTGGTAAAACGTGGCATTACGGAACTCGTAACGCCGGGTGTGGCAATAGGTGATAATGTACTGCAGCCACAGGAAAACAATTTCCTTTCTGCCATACATTTCGGGAAAGCCGCATGTGGCGTAGCATTCCTTGATATATCCACAGGCGAGTTTCTCGTTTCTGAAGGAACATACGACTATGTCGCAAAACTGCTTTCCGACTTTTCACCGAAGGAAGTATTGTATGAAAAAGGCAGACGTGCTGATTTCCTGCGTAATTTATCAACCGTAAATAGTCAATTATCTAAATACTGCGTCTATGAGTTGGACGATTGGGCATTCAATGAGGCTGTAGCAAAAGAGAGACTATTGAAACATTTTTCGGTAAAAAACCTGAAGGGGTTCGGCGTGGAGCATCTAAAAAACGGTATTACAGCAGCAGGTGCCGTGATGCAATATCTTGATATCACACAGCATACCCAAACTTCACATATCACTGCCATATCGCGTATCGAAGAGGAGAAATATGTAAGGCTCGACAGTTTCACTTCGCGCAATCTGGAACTTGTTCGTCCGATGAGTTCCGATGGTGTCTCGCTATTGGACATCATCAACAAGACAGTAACACCTATGGGTGGGCGGACAATGCACCGCTGGTTGCTGTTCCCGCTCAAAAATGTGAATCACATAAACGAACGATTAGATGTGGTGGATTATTTCTTCCGTCATCCTGATTTCCGTTCCGTCATCAATGAAAACTTTGCTCTTGTGGGCGACATAGAGAGAATAATTTCTAAAGTAGCTGTAGGCAGGGTGACACCGCGTGAAGTATTGCAACTACGGAATGCGCTGAGAGCATTGGAACCTGTGAAAAGTGCATGTGAGGCGACAGAAGATGAAAGATTGCAGGCTGTAGGTAAGCAATTAAACTGTTGCCTGTCTTTATGCGAGAGAATAGAAAAAGAATTGAATCCAGATGCACCTGCACAGATCGCAAAAGGTGATGTGATAGCAACAGGCTATAATGAAGAACTCGATGAACTGCGACAGATTAGCCATGGAGGAAAAGATTATCTCTTGCAGATACAACAACGCGAAATAGAGAGAACTGGAATAAGTAGTCTAAAGATAGGATTTAATAATGTCTTCGGATATTACATAGAAGTGCGTAATACATATAAAGAGCAAGTTCCGGAAGATTGGATTCGTAAACAAACGCTTGCTCAGGCGGAACGATATATTACGCAGGAACTGAAAGAATATGAGGACCAGATACTTGGTGCCGAAGACAGAATAGCAGCGATGGAAGCAAGGCTATTTGGCGAGTTGGTTGCAGATATGAATCAGTTTATTCCTGCCATTCAAAGAGATGCCGTAGTGGTGGCACGGATAGATTGTCTGCATGCTTTTGCCATGGTTGCCGAAGAGAATCATTATATACGTCCTGTCATGGATGAGAGTACCATAATTGATATTCATCTTGGCAGACACCCTGTTATTGAACGCCAGCTCCCTCCTGGTGAGAGTTATGTGCCAAACGATGTCCTGTTGGATAATAATTCGCAACAGATAATGATTATCACCGGTCCGAATATGTCAGGAAAATCGGCATTGCTACGACAGACGGCTCTTATTACAATAATGGCACAAATGGGCTGTTTCGTACCAGCCGAAAGTGCACGTATCGGTGTGGTGGATAAGGTATTTACGCGTGTTGGAGCATTTGATAATATCTCGCTTGGTGAATCAACGTTTATGGTGGAAATGAGCGAGGCAGCCAACATCCTGAATAATGTGACAGAAAGAAGTCTTGTTCTGTTCGATGAACTCGGGCGTGGTACAAGCACTTATGACGGTATTTCAATAGCATGGGCAATAGTTGAATTTCTGCATGAGAGACCAAGAGCCAAAGCGCGTACCCTATTTGCTACTCATTATCACGAACTCAACGAAATGGAAAAGACCTATCAACGCATCCGCAATTATAATGTGAGTGTGAAAGAGATAGATGGGAAGGTCTTGTTTGTGAGAAAATTAGAAAAAGGTGGTTCTGAACACTCGTTTGGAATACATGTAGCACGTCTTGCAGGTATGCCACAAAGCATTGTCAAGCGAGCTGATGAGATTCTCCACACTCTCGAAGAGTCGGGAGCAAAAGAAGGACGTATCAGTAAACCGACAGCGACTATTGCCAACAACCGTGAAGGAATGCAGATGAGTTTCTTCCAGTTGGATGACCCTATACTGTCACAGATAAGAGATGAAATACTCGAACTTGATATAGACAACCTTACACCTATGGAAGCCCTTAACAAACTTAATGATATAAAGAAGATAGTAAAGGGGAAAAGATAAAAGAAACATAAATCCAGATAGCTATTCGCTATCTGGATTTATACAATAAAGCATAAGCGTGAATCTGTCGGATCATAGACAATAATCCATTGGAACGTGTAGGACTCAAATGTTCCGTCAGTCCAATACGCTCAATAAAATACAGTTTGGTGTCCAATATATCATCTGCTTTCTGATTGTCTACCACGCGGATAAGAAGTGCAATGATGCCTTTCACTATCAATGCATCACTTTCTGCTTGAAATCTAAGGATGCCGTTCCGGTTTTCGCAATGCAGCCATACACGGCTCTGACAGCCGTCAATAAGATTCTGCTCTGTCTTATACTCGTCTGGCAATGGAGAGAGTTCGTTGCCCAAGTCTATTAGCATCTGGTAACGGTCCATCCAGTCATCAAATTCACTGAATTCCTCAATGATTTCGTTCTGTATTTCGTTGGTAGTCATAGTCTCTTTAATATTTGCCAAAGGCATTATAGATAACAACCTTATCCGGATATTTCTCTTTATATTCGTTAATAGCCTTTTCTATTTCTTCTTTCCCTACTTTCCCAACAGGCATTATACGCATCCATTGGCGTGGAGCAAGATTCTTTCCCTCCCGCATCTGCCAAAGTCCCTGTTGGTTATAATGCCAATAGCGAATATCAATAATGTCTATTACCTTTGACAGTCGGGCATCCTGCAATATGGCATCGGTAGCATCTTTTGTACAACTCAAGGCTATCAGTGGATGTTGTCCTGTTTCTGCTTCCCATTCTGCTATCGTTTCCACCCAAAAGCGCGTAAAGTGTAATGGTCCGGAATATTCTGCACTGAGGAAATGTACCACATTAGGTTCGTCTGCCAATTCTTCAAGACACATCCTTATGAAGCGTTTATGTAATGATCGCAATACTGAATCCTGCTCGTTATAGAACTGTTCTGCCATAAATAGTCGTTTATCGCCGGCAAAAGGTACAGGTTCAGGGAAATTCGTACCGTTGATATTGTTAACCGTTCTCCAAGGGCAATCCACCCAGTGTGCTCCTGCTTCGAGGATATTGTGTTGAAAATACATATTGTGATAGAGCAATATGTTTTCTTTTGCAGCTTTGCGTGCAAACTGCCGCAAGCGTTCCCAATACCATTTATTAGGTTTTTCCAAGTCGTAAAGACTCAAACCATCCCATGCCGTTCCTTTTCCGCTACGGGCAAAAGGCTGTTCATAGAAAGGTGCCTCCACCTCACTGCTTGCACGACGGATACGTTCATGGTCTATGCGACGCAAATCATACCAAAGACCATAATTATGTTCAAGCGCCTTGAAGTTATTTTCTTTAAGGAAAGTCACTACTTCATCTATGTCATCAGTCCATCCCAGTCCATGTCTCCCAGGAACAAAACGCGTGATAGCCGGACGTCCACTCTTCATCACCCAATTATCTTTCGTGCGGCCATTCCACCATGGTATATTATAACGCTTTCCGTCTTCTATCGTTAGTACAGAGGTTTCATCATCTTTCTTTTGTGTTGCAATCATTATACTCCATACACTCATCTTCGCATTATATGCAGGCATGGAGTTTACATTGATGCTGTCTATCCATGCTTCCATTGTTAGACGTGGAAAATGTAATGAGGCGTTTGCCATCTTTTCTGCCTGCTGGAGTGTCGGACTTGTTGTTGCATCTGTCGATAATGGCATTATATCCGCCTCAACAACTGATTCTTTTCCCTCTTTCTTGAGACGGGTTTGCAACTGGTCGTAGTATAATGAACGTGGTGACACATGTTCGTTGCTTTTTGTCCACTCACCATCACCCCACAAGCAACCCCAGCATCCATTGGCAGCATTACGGTTATCGTCGTCAGGAGAATAACAATGTATGTTTGCTGCTGTACATTGCCAAAACATGGAGTTGGCAGTATTCCATCCCGTACCGGTTCGAAACTGTTCAAGATTGCGGAATTTCAAATCGCCCCCGTCAATGTTCACAATATCAAACAACAGCCCCGGTGCCCATGCTCCGATACTTCCGCTGAATCCATGTGAATGCTCTGCTTCGCATTGTACAAATGCATTCGGACCGGCAGCACAATAATCTGCCACAAAGTCATATATGCCATCGCGTGATACACAGCGTTGAAATAGCGTCTGCTCACCGCGTGTCAAGAATACATCCCTACGCCATCCGCCAAGTTCAGATATAGGATTAGAAGCTATACAGTCTTCCGTTGTCACACGAGTGCATCCTCTCTGCAGATTGACAGCAGATCCGGAAAGAGAATGGAAGTTTACAAGTTTCACCCAGCAGTCACGCACATTATCCATATAGATACCATCCCAGCAATGGTCTTCATCTTTTGGATTATTGCTTGTTATATCCGCTTTTATGGAAAGATTCTCTATGCCACATTCGTTTATTTCTCCCTTACTGTCTAAATGATGTATTGTATATGATGCTCCATCAACGTCTATCATCCTGTTGCGAGAAAACATAGTTATCGGTGCATCCACTTGTAGAGTGTTGCCTTCGGTTGCCATTACCGTTCTGTCCCAGCAGATGCTGATATCGCCTTTTTTCCAACCGGTATAGTCGAGTCCTCCACCGAAATCATCACACTTATGCGTAGCAACCCATTCTGGTTCTGCCATCCACGAAATCAGAATACGCTCTCCTGTCTTAAACTTATGGTCTGTGCCAGCTTCATGGATTTTTTTAGCTTTACCTATTATATATATGGCTGCGCCACGATCAACGCCACGTTTTACGATGATTGTCTTATCACGTCCACTGCCACGTAACACTATACCGGATGTCGTAATACGCAATGGTGTGTCAATCTCAAACACTCCCTCAGTCAACTGTATGACACCACGATGACCATTCCTGTCTGTTTTTCGCTTGGCGAGAGCATCAATGGCTGGCTGAATCATTCCTGCATCATTCACCAACAGCGTGGCATTCAGTCTCGGTAAAGCCTTCTCAGAAGCATGATATCCGCAATAAGAATAGTCCATTGGGATAAAAACCTGTGCGGATTTCTTAGCTTGTGCAAAAGTCACAAGATAAATCAGTACAAACATCATTGTGATACGGCAGAGTGTTTTCATAAATATATTCTGTTATAAATTAGTTCTTAAAAATACCAGCATCTATATTCCCATACAGATGCTGGCTTATGAAATCTATGTTAAATATTAAGCGTCTATATTTGCATAGTGTGCGTTCTGCTCAATGAATTCGCGACGTGGCTCAACATCATCGCCCATCAGCATGGAGAAAATCTCATCAGCTTGTGCGGCATTTTCTATGCTCACCTGCTTCAGCAAACGTGTTTTTGGATCCATAGTTGTTTCCCAAAGTTGCTCAGGATTCATTTCACCGAGACCCTTATATCGTTGAGTGTGAATACCGTTTTCTGAACCATCACCATATTTGTCCATGAAGCGCTGACGCTGCATCTCATCATAACAGTATTCACTCACCTTACCTTTTGTACATTTATAGAGTGGTGGTGTGGCAATATATAGATGCCCCTGTTGTATTATCTCTGGCATATAGCGATAGAAGAGAGTCATAATAAGCGTGTCAATATGGCGACCATCAACATCGGCATCGGTCATGATGATAATCTTATTATAACGGAGCTTCGACATATCTACTGCATTGTCATCTCCATCCAAACCAAAACGTATGCCAATGCTCTGTATGATGTTCATTATTGACTCTGAATCAAACACCTTATGGCGCATCACTTTTTCCACGTTCAAAATCTTTCCACGTAAAGGCAATATAGCCTGGAAGATACGGTCACGCCCTTGCTTTGCCGAACCGCCTGCCGAGTCACCCTCTACAAGGAATATCTCGCATTCATGTGGGTCTTTGTTTGAACAGTCAGCAAGTTTGCCTGGCAAACCACCTCCAGTCATAGGACTTTTACGCTGTACGCTTTCACGCGCCTTGCGAGCAGCAATACGCGCCTGTGCTGCAAGCACCACTTTATCTACGATAAACTTTGCTTCCTTCGGGTGCTCTTCGAGATAATTCTGAAGAGCCTCGCCAACAGCCTGCTGTACAGCACCAGCCACCTCAGAATTTCCGAGTTTTGTTTTTGTCTGTCCCTCAAACTGTGGTTCAGCCACCTTTATTGAGATAACGGCTGTAAGACCTTCACGGAAGTCTTCACCGGAGATTTCAATCTTACCTTTCTCAAGCGTCTTTGACACCTGAGAGTCGTTGTCGGCATATTTTTTCAATGTGCGTGTCAATGCCATACGGAAACCTTGCAGATGTGTGCCTCCCTCTATGGTATTGATATTGTTGACGTATGAATGAAGATTCTCACTATAGTCGGTATTGTACATAATGGCAACCTCAATAGGAGTGTTCTGCTTTTCCGTCTTTATATAAATGACATCATCAAACAGATGATTACGGTGACGATCAATGTAACGGACAAAATCACGTAATCCACCTTCAGAGAAGAATACATCCTGACGTGTATTGCCTTCATCATCCTTGCGCTTGTCGAAAAGCGAAATCTTCAAGCCGGCATTTAGATAAGCTAACTCGCGCATACGTGCTGCAAGGATATCATATTTATATTCTGTTGTCGTAAAAATCGTACCATCTGGCCAAAACTGTTGGCGTGTGCCACGCAACGTTGTTTCACCTACTACTTTCACCGGGTAAAGAGCTACACCTTTAGAATACTCCTGTTGATAAATCTTACCATCGCGGAACACCTGTGAGAGCATATGTGTGGAAAGTGCATTTACACAAGATACACCTACGCCATGCAGACCACCGGAAACTTTATATGAACCTTTATCAAACTTACCACCTGCATGCAATACGGTCATCACCACTTCAAGTGCTGACTTATGTTCTTTTTCGTGCATATCAACTGGAATACCACGTCCGTTATCAAGCACCGTTATTGAACCGTCTTCTTCTATAGTAACTTCTATTTCAGTACAATACCCGGCAAGAGCTTCGTCAATAGAGTTGTCAACGGTTTCATATACCAAATGATGCAGACCTTTTTCGGAAATATCACCTATATACATCGCAGGGCGCTTACGTACGGCTTCTAATCCTTCAAGCACCTGAATGTTACTGGCTGAATAATTTTCAGCAGTATTCTTCACTTCTTCAGACATAAAATATTTATCTTTATAACATTGCAAATATACTCAATAAATGGCAACTGGCAATGTCAAACAGTGGATTAACTCTGTTAAAAAACGTAAAAACCGTTGCTTTGGGCAACGGTTTTGTATAGAAATAAAAACATTCGTTATCTTGTCTTATCTTTTACAAAGAGTTCATATGCAAAGCAAGGCTTGACTTGAGATTTGCCGCTTTGTTTTTATGGATAATCTTTGTCTTTGCGAGCTTATCAAGCATCTTCTGAAGCTTTGGATAAAGAGCAACAGCTTCTTCTTTGTTTGTCAATGCACGGAATTTGCGCACAGCATTACGCATAGTCTTTGCATAATACTTGTTATGAAGAGTCCTTGTCTTAGTTTGACGGATTCTTTTTACAGATGATTTGTGATTTGCCATCTTCTTACTTAATATTTAATTTTTATATTTCCTATTTTTATTATGTAGTCCCTAGGAGAGTCGAACTCCTCTTTAGAGAATGAAAATCTCTCGTCCTAGCCGATAGACGAAGGGACCATCGCATAAAGCGGATGCAAAGGTAAGTATTTTTTTCCTTTAACACTACAAAAAGCCAACGACATTTTCTATTGCGTTAATTTTTTTTAACAAAATATGTTTTTATTATCAACGAATTTGCGGTGTATATACTATCGTATAAAAAACTTTAACAAATATGATGTTTCAGAAAAAAATCATATCTTTGCCAACAAATTATACTAATCACTTATAAATAACAATGTATATGAAAAAAATTTATGTTTTCATTGTAGGTCTGTTTTTGATGACTTCAATATCGCAGGATGCCTGTGCACAGACACCTCAGGAATATGAATCTGTTGACTTGGGGCTTCCAAGTGGTATATTATGGGCAACAACGAATGTCGGCGGTATAAGACCTGACAGTCTTGGCAATTATTTTATGTGGGGGGATGCTGAGATACCTTACTTATGTGATTGGGATCATTACAAATGGCAAAACAAAATTGTAAAGATTGAGGGTTTTGATGAGCCGATGCTTACAAAATATAACTTCAGTAAGGAGTTCGGTAGTGTAGTTGATAATCTTTTCTTCATACAGAAAGAAGACGACCCTGCAAGTGTCATTATGGGTGGAGATTGGCGTAAGCCATCACGAATAGAATGTCAGGAAATGATTGATGCTTGTACATGGACCATTTATAATGGAGCAATTGTACAAAAGAAAGGCTATGGACCGACGCCTCTTGTTATCTTCCATGGTGTAAGCAAGGTTAATGGCAATAGCATCGATTTTGCATGTGGAGGATATTCAACAATGATGTCATATAGTCCCAATGCTCCTACATTTTTTAGCCTGTGCAACTATGGTTATTATTGGACAAGTAATCTCAATGTTAAAGATGCTAGGGGTGCGATATATATGTATTTTGGTACTGCACCTTCAACAGAAAGAGGATATTCCGATCCTTTTATCCGTGGTGTAGATGGCAGTCCGGGGCAGTTGGCAGCTCCATCAAACCGCTGTTTGGGGTATCAAATACGTGGTGTGAAGGGTAATATGTTGCCGGATGCTATCGTTGAGCATAAGACAAGTATAACAAATGATGCCAACGCACCAATCTTTGACGCGACAGGCAAGCGCGTGAAAAATATGAATAAAGCCGGTCTGTATCTGCATAAAGGTAAGAAATATATTGTGCATTAAATCACTTGCTAGTGCGCAAGTATGTAATAATGTAAAAATCCATATCTGTAACAGGTATGGATTTTTAGTATAAGAACATAGAGACAATAATGGAAGAGGCTTCAATACTTTGTGATTATCCGCAGGCAAAACGGAACTACGGGATAGATCTGCTCCGTGCCATCCTCATGCTTATGGTCTGCGTTTTGCATATCCTTTGGCAAGGAGGGGTTATAAAGGCCTGTGCTGATGAAGATACAAAAAACAATATTTATTGGCTCATAGAAACATTGATGCTTTGTGCAGTTGATGGCTATGCGTTGATAAGTGGATATACAGCCTCACAGAAGTGCTGTAACTATACGAAATTGGTTAAGATGTGGGGACAGGTATGGTTTTATTCTTTTATTACCACTTTTGTGTTATGGGTCCTCGGTTTAGCTGAAGATATCAGTATTGACAATCTCATTAGGTGTGCCCTACCTATTACGTTTAATGTGTTTTGGTATTTTACGGCATATTTTGTTCTTTATCTTGTAAAGCCTTTTATAGACAGAATCCTATTTTCATGCGATACGACTTTAGCAAAGAAATGCCTAATAGTGCTTTTTGTCTTATTTTCCGTAGTGAACATTATTACAGATACATTCCATACGAATTATGGGTGTTCTTTCCTGTGGTTGCTGGTGCTATATTGTATAGGAGTTTTGTCTAAGATTGCAGGTTTGTTTGATAAAAAGAATAATGCGATATTGTTGTTGATTTTTTTCGGATGTTGTTTTATTACATGGATTACATACGTCCTTACGCATAATATGCTATTGATGGAATATACTTCACCTTTTATTCTGCTCTGTGCAATAAGTATAGTCATTCTCTTTTCTAGATTGGACATAAAAAGAAATTATGTAATCATAAAGATTACTCCTTGCATTTTTGGAGTTTATCTCCTACAATGTAGCCCTATAATATGGTGCCGAATGGCAGATGCTTTTGCGTTTATTGCAGATCTTGATTTAGTAACTGGTGTTGCATACGTATTTCTCATAGCTCTTGGGATGTTTTCCTGTGGCATTCTTGTAGAAATGTTGCGTCAATGGGTGGTTCATAGCCTCGGTGAAGAAAAAATAAGTAAAAAAATTGTGTCAATAATCTCCGTGGTGTTGGATAAAGCAGTACGATAGATTATCGTAAGTTTAACGAATTTACGTGTTTTTTGTAATTGTCAGTAAATCTATGTTTTCCCATCTTTGCCTCGCCCTCTTCCGCTCGGAGCCTACGAATGATCGCGATCATTTGATAAAATCATCGTGATCATTTGATGAAATCATCGCGATCATTTGTGTGAATCATCGCGATCATTTGGGGGCTCCGTTGGTTTGACACCGAGGCTCCGATTGCTCAACTTCGAGGCATAGTATGGTCAAAAGTGACGTGTTTTCGTAAACTTCCGTTATGATAGAAGAAAAATAATATCCCGCGAAAGTATTCACGGGATATCATTTCCAATACTCAACTTTTCTTACGAAAAATTACTGAATGTTGATGATTGAAGAGAAACCTGTGATGTCAAACACTTCTTTCACTTGTGGTTTCATATTTTTCATCACCATTATGCCTTTGTGTGCATTGACGCTCTTCTGAAGCATAAGAAACATACGCAATCCCTGTGAGGAGGTATATTCCATGTCTGTGCAGTCAAATTCAAAGTTCGGGGTTTCGTCTTCCATCAAAGATTTGATGTCTTCTTGAAACTGATTAACATTTGTAGTATCAAGCCGTCCACTGAGCTTGATAAGGGTACTTGTACCCTCGCGTGTGATTTGTACGTCCATAATAAAAATGTATTTTAGTTATTTAATTGTTTTTCCATTCGTAAAATATTACACTTGTTTTCAAATGTATAAGTAACCTTGTCCATGAGTTGCTTACAGAGGAAGATACCCAGTCCACCTATCTGCCTATCTTCAGCAGAAAGTGTGATATCTGGGTCGTCTTTATCAAGCGGATTGAAAGGAACACCCTCATCACGTATTGTAATGGAGAGTATGCCGTTCTTCTGTTCTGTACCAACAACAATCCATCCTTGACCTTCTGCGTATGCATATTGCACTACATTTTCTACAGCTTCTTCTACGGCAAGCCGTATCTTAAAGGTTAAAGCATCATCATCAGGAATATCTGGGGAATCCATAATAGCCTCAATGATAAGTGCTGTTTTGTCTTTGATTGGTTCAAATCGTTTTTCCATATATCTACGTTTTTATATCCGACAATACTGTTTTTACAAATCTATTATCATTATCGTAATATCGTCATTCTGTTCATTTCCATTGGTAAAGTTTTTGACGTCATTCAAAAGTGCTTCCGTGCAGGCCTTGACATCTTTAATCTCCATTGCCCGACGGGCAAAGGCAAGCAGACGTTCTTCGCCATATTGGTCTTTGTCGGCATTCTCCGCCTCGGTCACACCATCTGTATAAAGTATAAGACGAGTGCCTGGTTTGACTGTGAGTTCTTCTTTTTCATATTTGAAATGACTCATCAGTCCTACAACGATATTTGGTTTTGCTTTCAAGAAATAAGCATTCGTATTTCCTTCCGTATCTGTAGGTTCAATCACGACTATCGGGTTATGCCCGGCATTACAATACTGCAGTATATGTGTGTTGGTGTTGTATCGTGCCACAAACATGGTGACAAACAGAATTTCCTTATTGCCCACGCAGATGACATTGTTTATTCGTGCCACTGTTGCCTCCAAGTTAGTTCTAAGGTCGCCGACAAACATAAACGAACTTCTGGTTATAGCCATAAACAATGCTGCAGGGACTCCCTTGCCAGAGACATCACCAATAGCAAACTGTATATCATCATTTCGTTTATAGAAGTCGTATAAATCACCCCCCACCTCTTTGGCAGGCTGGAGCACGGCATACAGATTGTCAAGGAAATTAGTCGGCACCATATTACACTGTATGTCGCGGGCTATACTAAGTTCGCTCTGAATGCGTTCTTTGACTGCCGTTGTCTGTTTCAATTCGTTTATGTAAGAGTTTAATGAGTTCTGCATGTACATGAACGAGTCGTACAGATGTTTCATCTCATCATGTGAAGTAATCTCAGGCAGTTCAGTGTTGAAATTCCCCTGCGCAATGCTACGTGCTGAGATGGAAAATTCTGAAAGCGGACGTGTAAGTTTTCTTATTGACAGCCAACAGAACACGACAAGAAGACATAATCCAACAAAGAGTACAACTGCCAGGACGATATGCATCATCGTGACTTTTTCTAGGACATCACTATATGGGCAGAGAATTGCTGCCACCCATCCATTGCTGATAGGGCGAAATATAGCAAGTGCTTTTTCTCCTTCTTTCGTCGTCAGAGTACATATTCCCGCTTTTTTGTTGACCATATCTTTTGCAATAGCGATGTTTGCGCTGTCGCCTGTTTCGTATGCATGTGAAAGAATGGTCTCGTTAAGAATGTATGATTGTTTCGGATGGGAAATATACGAGCCATTATTTGAGAGCAATATTGTGTAGGAATGAGGATAAGGCCGTGTGGCTGATATTTGCTCTGTGAGGTGATAAAGTGAGATGTCTGCAGTAAGGACAGCAAACACATTTCCGTCATCATCCATAATAGGCACAGAATATGTGGTCATCATTTGTTCACCACCACCTTCATCGTAATATGGTTCACACCACCCCGGCTGTTTTAGCAGATATGGCAACTGAAACCATTCCATCGTGTGGTAGTCGTAGTCTTCATTACCCATCTGGAATGATTTCAGCACATTGGAGTTTTCTTTCTTGTAAGAATAAGGTGCAAAATATTCACCTTTTTTAGGGTAATAATTAGGTATGAATGCTATGCTGCTACCAACGATGAAATCATTATCTTGCACCAGATTCTTTGTTATGGTGAACATATAGTCTGCATCGTCTTTATGTTCTTTTATCATCCATACAGTGCTGTTTGCTGACGACTCCACACCTGCAAGAATTTTATCTATACCATTGACGGTTGCTTTCAGTATGTTCTCTGCGCCACGCGATGCTTCTTTTTCTATCAGTTTTCTTGACGATATGGCCATAATACCGATAGCTATTGTAAAAAGAACAGCCGTGACAGCAAGAATTGAAACTGTCAAACGAGCAGAAAATGATTGTGATATGTATCTCAGCTTCATAGATTATCTTTGCATAAACATATCTTCGTATTTAATGACATTGCTAATCGCACTTGTACTGCGAAGCATTTCAATAGCTTTTCTAAATGTAGCACGACTTATTGGTGTGAAAGTAGAGTCCCCAGGTCTGTGTGCTATGGCACTCGGTGTATCCTGTTGAAGACGTAACACTTCATCCAACATTCTGCGTTGGTGAAAAACATTTGTAGCTATATTTGCTTTCTTTGTATATCTCAATACGATTTGTAATGCCTCATCTTTATGCGTGCGACAATAGTTCCATCCTTTTTTGCAAGCATTGGCAAATTTCTTCAGGTCATCGCGGTGTGAATTGTAAAATGTTTTATTTACATACAGACCTTCTTCTGGCAGATTGTATGGGGTCTGTGCAAAGGAAATGATATTCTCCGACGGAATGTCGCCCCTGGCCATAAGAAGCTGGATAAATTCGTTATAGCTATAACATAACGTAGCATCCACAGCCTTTGATAAAAACAGGTTGACACCTTTAAGGAATGGTATCCATTCTACATTGACACCACTTTTCCAAAAAGCATAGTCTGCAATTTCCTTATATCCTGTTTTCCATGTTCCTATCTTTTTTCCTTTCAGCGATTGAAAATCTGATAATCTGTTTTGTGAGGCGCACATAAGTCCGGAATTTTGCGAAGTCTGCAGGATGTTTACCAACTTCCTTCCTTTGTCCTGTGCTTTGATGGCTTGCATAAGACTTATACATATAATATTGCATTCGCCTTGCTGTAGCATATCCACAGGGGTTTTCTTTGTGCTTGTTTTCAGGTGACGTATGCTCACGTCTAGTCCTGCAGCCTTGAAGAAACCTTTTTCCATTGCCACATAATAACCAGCAAACTGTGCTTGCGACGACCATGTCGGGGTCAGTATAAACCTCACAGGTTGCCGTGCATCAGCCTCGCATATATTCATTATGCACAGAACGATAAGCGAGAGAATCCACCTTGATATACTTAATTGATAACTCATGATTTATTCTAGATATTTATCGCGTAGCAACTCCATATCATCATCGCTTATCAGCAACTGATTATGCAGATATTCAGTCATGCCACCATATTGTGTGTCAATTAAATCCAGTGCATTGATGAAGTTTTCCACACTTACACCGATGAATGCTTGTATCACTTTCATTTCCTCTTCGCCTGCCCCGAGTGTGGCAATGCGTTGTTTTGTTGCCTCCACCTTTGCTCCGAAGAAGATATTTGAGCGACCGAAATCTTCGATTATCAGTTCCCTGTCAGCCCCAAGTGCAGCGAGCAGAAAAGCTGCGCCAAGCCCTGTGCGGTCTTTCCCTTCAGAGCAATGCCAATAGCATGCTCCCTCCTCCGCAGAGATGACATTCATAATAAATACCGAATACTGCAGTTGTGTGTATTCGTTTGTCACCATCGACGGATACATCTCGCGTGCCATACGTTTTCCTTTTTCGGTGAATGCCACGGTCATAAGAAATTCAGGTAGGTTATTATATGCTTCAGGCGGAAACTGTTCCACTTTTTGATCTGTAACCATATCAAGAGTCGGCAACCACAAGTTGTCTGCTCCCTCAATATGGCAGTCTGGGCGCCGATTGACCTCTCCTTCAGAACGGAAATCAAATATGTGTCGAAGATGAAAACTTTGGAACAAACGAATATCATCTTTGGTTGCATCTTTCAAAAACCCACCACGCCACAATTTATTTTGTTTTATGGTGCGTCCGTCAGTCATACGGTAACCACCGAGTTGACGAATGTTCGGTATGTTCTGAAACTGAGTTGTTATCTGCATAATGTGGTGCGTACAAAATCTTTCATGTATGGCATGTCGCAGTTGCGATTGGCAAACAATATAAAATAGAATGCAGCATATGGTTTTATCAATGCACTTATATCTTCGCGTTTGTCTTCGGTATCAGCTCCATAGTATTCATCAAGGAAGAAGTTCCACACCTGTAGCAGTTGTGCGCCTGTGATGTGGTATAGTTTTTCGTTCAGTTCTTCATCAATGTTATGTGTTACAAACCAGAACATGCCAAGATCAAACATTGGGTCGCCCCATGCAAAGTCAGCAAGGTCTATCCAATAGTTTTTCTCTCCGTCAGTAATGATATTACCAATGTGCAAGTCACCGTGGCAACATGTTTTAGCATCTTTCGTAGCATCTATAAATGTATGTATCTTACTTTTTTCAGCATCTGTAAGGAAAACTGCATCATTCACGATGTGGTGAAATTTCTTCTTTATCGACGGGAAGGCAGTGGTGTTGCAAGGCTTTGTGTGCAGGATCTTCACTTCACGTGCAAATTCGCGTGCAAAAAACTCCAGTTGTTCTGGATTTTCACTGATAGCCCGTGCGAATGATTTTTTGGGGGTAATGCGCTGAAACTCCACCCCATAGCGCACACCATCCGTCACTAATCTGTATGCCTTCGGTATGTTCAGCCCAAGGTCAAGAAGATTCCATGATGTCATCAGTTCTTGTTCCGGCACAGATGGTGGGATGAAATCGCTGTAAAGTTTCATCATGCTACGTCCGTCCTTATGGTTGTAACTGATGGCTGTAAATCCATCTCCGCTTTCCTGCCAATCATCGAGGTTAATACGTTCCGGTTTTGCTTGACCGAAAACCTTAGTTATAAGTTTCGTAAACTCAAGGAAAGCAAATGTTCCCGACAGGTCAGAGAGTGCGCGCGCCAATCCGCGGTAATGCCATTCGTGGTCTGATTTTCCGTTCGGTGCATGAAAAAGTGTCCATAATTTGTCGCCCTGTGTCATATAGTCACGCCAAATAGCACGCATATTTGAGAGTTTATCTCCCATAGCCACAATCTTTTCTTCGCGACTTGAGTTTTCAATGCGTGCGATAGCAGCCTGTTTGCGTTCTCGCCAACTTGCTGTCTCACTCACGCCCACAACAGGGATCTCGCTTTCGGCTTTTACAAGTTGGGCGACTCTGTCACCGAATCTTTGACGTATCTCTTCTATCGTGACATCCGTATCTTCCACCACGTCATGTAGTGCTGCTGCTGCCAGCAGTTCCTGATCTGCTGTCATTGTAGCTACAATCTCCACAGCCTCCATTGGATGCACGATGTAGGGAAAACCTTTTCCCCGACGTTCCGTACCACCATGTGCCGTTACAGCAAAGATGATGGCTTCGTCAAGCAGTGTCGTATTCATTTTTGCATTAGCCATAACTCTTCATTCATTTTTAATAAACGGTAGCGTACTACATTCTTCTATCAAACGTCTTGCACGTGATTCATTGTATGGTGATTCTCCACTAATATCGTTGAAGAACATCGTCAGTCCATGTACACCGACACCATTTTTCAACTGATATACGATGCAGAGGTTTTGCAGTCCGATTGTAGATGCTACAATATCCAGATCTGTACCTCCAATATGGTGGAGAGCCAACTTATATGCTGCTTCGCTATATTGTTTTTTCATTTGTTCGATGTCTCCGAGTGTTTTCATACCTAGTTGTAGAAACACCTTAAGATATGGTTTAGGCGTTACATCTAATATCTCGGCCTGGTTAATGGCAGCAATACGGCTTGTCAGGCGGTCAAAAGGCTTCATGTCCATATACCTGCGGAAAGAATCGCCATTGAGTTTCACCTCATCTAGTTTCCCTTCCATCATCAGGTTCTGCATTTTGTATCGGTATTCGTTCAGCGAGGTACGTATCCTACTGAACTCATCGTCTGCCATTTCCAACATGCCTGCCAATCTATTCAATGAGCGCAGGTATTCCTGTGGCACCTCTACATCTGTCTTATAGCCATTGTCGTGATAGATGCTTGCCCAAGCATGTTGCAGAGTTGTACGCAGTTGTATCTCAAAACGGAACTCATTGAGTTCAGGCATTGATTCGTCATAAAAGAGCTCCTTTGGTATGCGACAGATATAATGCAATGACATATATCCAAAACTATTCAGTTCGTGCATCTTGCGTTTATCTACCGATGCATCCCAGTCCACTTCAAAGTGTTTGTCGATGAGCGCAGCAATCTTATCCACCTCATCGGTGTAGAATGTTATGACACGTGCACCGAAGATATCGGTAATGTCTGACAGCGAACAATATTTCCCTCCTTTCAGTTCTAATTTACCAGCAAGAGACTTCTCCGTCTTCACCCTGCCACCGACAGCTGTCACAAGGATATTGTTTTCCTGCAACAGTCGGTTGAGTGTGTCGATAACGATGTCTTTCATCCGTTCAAACACAGGCACCATCTCCACGTATTCTTCGAGAATCATCGTGCAGTGTAGGTCTAGACCATATTTCTCAAGTCCTTTTGGCATATAATAGAAGTTATGAGTTAGAGTGAACCGTTGACTTCTTAGAAATTCACCGAGAATGCACCACCGATAGTCCAAAGGTTGAAACGCTTGTCGGCAGTGTAATGCTCATCCACCATATTCTCCGTGTAAGGGAACTCCTGATTCAGTTCAGGGTTGCGTTCAAAAATGTATTTGCGCAATTCATCTGACACATAATGGATATTTAGGTCGTAATGATTTTTTGTCCCATCATAGTCAGCAAAAATCTTCCAAGAATAGTTGTTCTTATACCGATAGGTGAGACTTATACCAAAAACGTAGTTAAATGAATTGTTGCCATCTACCTTGGAGATATCATATTCTTTTGATATGGCAATGTCTGAACCTTCCCATTTATGTGTCTCGTCGAGAGCATAATTGTATTGTGTGCTCACGCCAGGCATTGTCACTTCGTTGGCAGCAAACTCTGTCCCATCTGACTGTTGGAATACATACATAGGTACAGGAGTACTACCTATTCCCGTATATGTATAGACAGGATTTCCGTCGGCATCTCTAAACGGCTTTTTGAAACCATTCTGTGCCTGATATGATATGCCACCTGAGATGCGTGCACCGACCAGAAACTTTGCACCTATAGAAAATCTCTTTGACAATGGCAGATTTCCATAAATGCCAGCATCAAGCGAGACGTCCATAAAATTGTTATTTTCAACTTTCACTTGATAGATGCCAGGATATTCATAGCTTTCCAAAATGTCGTTTATGTCATTTATTACAGATTTTTCTTCAGTATCAAGCGCAGTGTTCTTTGCCGGTGTGGTGGTGACGCGTGCCATACCGCCGATGCCGAAATACTTGTTAAAGAAGTAAGCACCTTCTACACCGACCACCGAACTAGTGCCTAAATGGATGGTTTCATTAGGATACATAAATCCCGCCTCCATATCGTCAGCATACTGGAATGAAATAGTGCTTGAATGTGCTGCAACACCCATCTGTATGTCAAAGAATGAAGGATGATTAGGGTCGGTAAAATTATCCAGTTCATAACGGCAGATTCCTTTATCCTTATATATAAGGTCGCCAATCCAATAACCCAACTCTGTTGACATGATACCTATACCCGCACCAGCGATGACGTCTGAAATCCAGTGGCGGTTGTTCAACACACGCATTACGCCCGTGGCTGTCGCTACACCATAACCTGCCACCGAATACCATGGCGAGCGTGTCAGACCATACTCCTTATGGAACACCGTCGCTGCTACGAATGATGTGGCTGTGTGTCCTGACGGAAACGAGTTGGCAGACGAGTTGTCAGGTCGCATCTCTTTCACGGAGTATTTCGTGGCATTTACGGCAAGTGCCATTACCGCGTTTGATGCCAGCGTACTCACGAGCATACGATCCCAACTGGAACGACCTTCATACCCAAATGCTTTCATACCCACAAGGGCTGCGTATGGCAGAAACTGTGTATAATTGTCTATTTCTGTCTTGAAGTTTTTCTCAAATGCAAACCGTGTTGAACGGAAAGCCTTCTTCTGTCCTTTTATGATAAATGCGCTGAGGAAAATAGGTATTCCGACGTATGTCACATCGCGCTTCCATGTATAATATGGATGTGCCTTTGTGTTTCCTTCTTGTTCTGCAATACATGTCTCACCGAGCCAATTGGTGTAAGTCTTTAACTCTCGTTCAGACATCGTGGGTGCATCCAGTAGCGGAACGTCAAATAACTCTGTGCTTTCCTCATCTATATTGTTAATAGCCTGTGCCATCAAAAGCGAGTCAACATCAACTGCCGCACTGACTTTAGCACATATAACTAACATAAAAAAGGTAAAAATCAATTTTTTCATTATTATAGATATATTATTTGTTTGCGAAATTAGTGCAAACCGAAGACAATACAAAAATATATCCAAAATATATTTTTATTGTTAAGGCGATGCTTATTGGGCAATAGCCAAATTAACAAAAGCCGAGCGCAAAGCCAAAAAATTTGGCTTTGCGCTTACCTTGCATTAATTTTGCCGTACAAAATAGGAGAGTATTATGTGCGAAATACGAGAGAGAATAAGACGTATCTGCAAAGAGAAGAATGCAATCATACTGGCACATTATTATACGCGTGCTGAGGTGCAGGAAGTGGCTGATTTTATCGGTGATAGTCTAGCTTTGGCACAACAAGCTGCACGCACTGATGCAGATATTATATTAATGTGTGGCGTCCATTTTATGGCAGAGACATGTAAGATGCTGTGTATGGACAGAAAGGTACTCATTCCTGTTCTGTCGGCAGGGTGCAGCCTTGCAGATAGCTGTAATGCAAATGAGTTGCATCTGTGGCGAGAGCAACATCCTGAATATAAAGTGGTGAGTTATGTCAATACAACTATTGATGTAAAGGCTCTTTCTAACATATGTGTCACATCAGGTAATGCACTGAAAATAATACAGAGCTTTCCAAAGGAAGAAAAACTGCTCTTTTGCCCTGATAGAAATCTAGGTTCGTACATAAATAGTGTGACAGGAAGAGAGATGGAGTTATGGAATGGCGGTTGCCATGTGCACGGGCGTTTTTCTGTTCAAGCACTGAAGACCTTAAAGGATAAACATCCAGAAGCTCGCGTCATGGCTCATCCGGAATGTGGGAAAGATATTTTGGCTCTTGCTGATACTATTGGATCAACAGCAGCGATATTGAAAGCTGTTGGAGAAGCGGAAAATTCGTCTGTGGAAGAATTTATCATTGCTACAGAACCAGGGATTCTATATGAATTGAGAAAAAGTTACCCAGATAGGACGTTTTTTACTATTCCGCGTCTGGATTCCGTTATATGTAATGAATGTGAACATATGAAACTGTGTACTCTTGAAAACATTCTCTCTACACTAGAAAACGAAACACCGGAAATAACACTTGATGCTTCACTTGCCAAACAGGCTGTCCGGCCTATTCTTCGGATGCTTGAACTAAGCAAATGAAGGAACAACAGACACAAACAAAACGTCAAGACTCATCCCGAGCCCTGACGTTTCACCTATTTACAATTCAAAATTTTTTTCAGTCTAAAACTGGATTTGGTTTCCTCCTCCTCCAGATTCCCTCATTTAGGGAGAATAAAAATGGGGGCTTCACAGCAACCATTTCGTTATCCAAGAAAACTCTTTTATACCCTAAACAAAAAACTAACCTATTAACAAAATTACTACTAACCTAAAACAATCTATTAACCTTTTGACAATGCAAATGTAAGTACAGAACGTTGCCAATACCAATTCTTTACGCCTGTTTTATGAAAAAATAGTCTTTTTTTTGATATATATCAACTAAACGAGACTCTTTTCTGTGCTTTTTGTAAATTTGTTTACGCACACATTCGTCAAAATGTTATCAAAACCACATAAATCATTATCCTTTTGCATAAGATGCGCCATCCTGATAGCATCATGACGTTTTAGGATAGAAAATAACAAGAAGTGATGATGTGCTTTACAAAAAAATGTTACTTTTGTAATCGATGGAAGATTTTGATATAAGGAACAATCAACTGAACACTACGGAAAAAGATATTGAGAAGGCATTACGACCACTTACTTTCTCTGATTTCAGTGGACAGGAGAAGATTGTAGATAATCTTAAGGTGTTTGTCGAGGCTGCTCGTGGTCGTGGCGAACCTCTTGATCATACACTCCTGCATGGCCCTCCGGGATTAGGTAAGACCACCCTCAGTAATATCATTGCCAACGAACTCGGTGTCGGTTTCAAGGTGACGAGCGGACCAGTACTAGACAAGCCTGGCGACCTTGCAGGTCTGCTTACCTCGCTTGAAGAGAACGATGTGCTGTTTATAGATGAAATACACCGTCTGTCACCATTGGTGGAGGAATACCTGTATTCGGCAATGGAGGATTACCGTATAGATATAATGATAGACAAAGGGCCTTCGGCACGTAGTGTGCAGATAGGGCTGAAACCTTTTACACTTGTCGGAGCCACCACACGTAGCGGACTTCTCACAGCCCCTCTGCGTGCACGTTTTGGTATCAACCTGCATCTGGAATATTACGATACTACTGTCCTGCAGAACATCATAAAACGTGCAGCAGGTATTTTAGGAATACATATTGACACGGATGCGGCAGTAGAGATAGGTCGTCGTAGTCGTGGAACACCGCGTATCGCCAATGCGTTGTTACGGCGTGTGCGCGACTTTGCACAGGTGCGAGGTACGGGTATGATTGATATGAAAATTGCACGGGTGGCACTTGAGGCGCTGAATATTGATGGTTTCGGACTGGATGAAACAGACAATAAGATTCTCATTACGATTATTGATAAGTTCAAAGGGGGGCCTGTCGGTCTCAATACTATTGCCACTGCTGTGGGTGAGGATTCCGGTACGATAGAAGAGGTATATGAACCATTCCTTATTATGGAAGGGTTTCTGAAACGTACTCCACGCGGACGTGAAGTCACGGAAAAAGCTTACCGCCATCTTGGCCGGGCTCTCTTCGCTGGCGAACAGACTTTATTTGAATAAAGTTTTTCTACATTTTTTAGGCAATACAAATAATCATCCACCACCTATACAGTATGTATAGAGATGGTGGATGATTATTTGTTTACAGCTTGATGGCTTTACATCACTCCTATCCAACGGAGCACATCGTTGAGGTTTGCCACGATAAGCAATAGTATCAGGATTGTAAACCCCACATATTCTGCATAAAGAAGGAATTTCTCTGATGGTTTTCTGCCAGTAATCATTTCATATATAAGGAATAATGCGTGACCGCCATCAAGTGCCGGAATAGGCAATATGTTCATGAACGCGAGAATGATGCTCAGGAATGCTGTCATCTTCCAAAACAGCATCCAATCCCACATCGGTGGGAACAATGAGCCGATAGCGCCAAAACCGCCGAGCGATTTTGCGCCCTCTTCCGAGAAGAGATATTTCAAGTCGCCTACATATCCTCCGAGTGTATTCCATCCGTATGCAATACCTGCAGGAATACTTTCAAGCAAACCATATTCCACATGAGTCTGCTTATACAACGTTGCAGGAGTGGCGAAATATGCACCAAACATCATATCGTTAGAAAGCATAACGGTGTCGGTGTGTTCTACACCATTAGAAATATAAGACAGAGCTATGCGCCTACATGCAATACTATCGTCTGCAGTTGCTGCATCCACCAATTTGTCGCGTAGCGTTGCCAGAACATCGGTCATCTTGTTAAATGTGTGTGCATCTTCGCCGTTGATAGCAGTTATCTTATCGCCCTTCTTCAATCCAACTGTTGTTGCTGCGCTGTTCTGTGCGACAGAGTCTATTGTTGCCGGAATGCAGACACGCATAAACGGAGGCACTTCCTTCAACATCTGTATCAGGTCCATGTCGCCTTTCAGGGTGATGTCAACTTCCTTGCCATCACGCAACACCGTCACCACTTTCCCGTCTGCAACTGCGCGATAAAGGTCAACATCGTATTTTACGATATCTGTCCCATCAACTTTCACAGGCATATCGCCATCACGGAAGCCCAAACCATGAGCTGCCTCGTTATATTCCATTCCCAATGTCATATCACGGGTGGAAATATAATTGTCGCCCCAGGTGAAGAGCACCATGGCATAGATGATAAGGGCAAGGAGGAAATTCACCAGCACTCCACCTATTATAATAAGCAACCGTTGCCATGCCGGTTTTGAACGGAACTCCCATGGTTGTGCCGGCTGTTTCATCTGTTCGGTGTCAAAACTTTCGTCCACCATACCAGAAATCTTGCAATATCCACCGAGTGGCACCCATCCTATACCATAAGCCGTTTCACTATTGCGAGGTTTGAACTCGAACAGATGAAACCATGGGTCAAAGAACAGATAGAATTTCTCCACCCTCACCTTGAAAAGGCGTGCAAAGAAGAAATGTCCACCCTCATGCAATAACACAAGGAGTGATATTGCCAGTACGAATTGCAGTAGTCTTATAAGAAATGTTTCCATATATGCTTAATTTTTATTGTCAACGGTTTTTAATTATCAATTCTTCCGCTATTCTGCGTGCCTCAGCATCCGATGCGAGATATACATCATAGTCTGGTGCAGCATCAAAAGTAGCCCGCTGCATGGTCTGTTCTATCACAGTGGCTATCTGTGGGAAGGTGATGCGGTCGTCAAGGAAGGCGCGGTTCACCACCTCATTGGCAGCATTCATCACACATGACATATTACCGCCTTGCTTCAATGCTTCAAATGCCAGGGCAAGGCACCGAAATCTGTTCATGTCAGGCTTGAAGAATTCCAAAGGCTTTGTAAACAGATCTAGTCTCTGACTATTGAGATGTAACCTGTTCGGGAACGAAAAGGCATATTGTATCGGCATACGCATATCAGGCACACCCAATTGTGCCTTTACCGACCCGTCTCGAAACTGTACGGCACTATGCACGATGCTCTGTGGATGCACAAGCACCTCTATTTGTTCAGCACTAACGCCGAACAACCATTTTGCTTCAATCACCTCAAACCCCTTGTTCATCATCGTGGCGGAGTCTATAGTAATCTTCGCTCCCATATCCCATGTAGGGTGGCGTAGTGCATCGGTTTTTGTCACCGTCTGCATCTCCTCTTCCGACTTCAGACGGAATGGTCCGCCTGATGCCGTGAGCAGTATCTTTTCTATCTCGTTGTCATCTTCGCCCACCAGACTTTGGAAGATGGCAGAATGTTCGCTGTCAACAGGTAGTATCGGACAATGGTATTCCTTGGCAAGGTGGCAAATCAATTCGCCTGCCACAACAAGTGTCTCTTTGTTTGCAAGACATATTTTCTTTCCTGCCTGTATTGCCGATATCGTAGGCGGCAGACCTGCAAACCCCACCATTGCGGTAAGCACCATATCCACAGGTCCTGCTTGTACTATCTGGCATAGTGCATCACTACCTGCATACACTTTCACAGGCTCGTCGCGTAGCATGTCCTTCAGCATCTCATAATGTGCCTCATTGGCGATGACCACAGCTGCCGGATGAAACCTTCGTGCCTGTTCAGCAAGCAACTCCACACGGTTGTTTGCCGTCAAGCAATACACCTCGTAGAGGTCGGCATGTTGCTGGATGACATCCAATGCTTGCGTACCTATTGAACCCGTACTGCCGAGTATGGCAATCTGTTTCTTCTCTTGCATCTTTATATCTCAAACAGTCCTTTTGGAACAGTCATTATTATCTTTCTCTCCTCGTGATTGATGTCTTGTATCCATTCCTCCACTGCAGGTATGAGTATTTTTGTATTATCCTTACGCTTTACTTCAAACAGGACATTTTCGGTGGTCTCATCCACGCTGTCTATATGACCAACGTCCTCTATCATGTATCCAATGAAGTTTGTCCAGCGTAGCATCTCCTCTCTCTGCCCATCGGTAAGGGCGTATGGAAAAAACACTTCCGTACCGACAAATTCCCGTGCACGTTCAGCAGAGTCTATCCCCTCCAGTTTGATAAGTGCCCGTTCATCACTACGGAAACGATATTCCTCGATAAAGAAAGGCACCAATATCCCGTCAAGCATCAGGATGATGTAATCAGCATTCACACGGTCAAACACATCGTCCTCAAATGTGAAATTCATCTCACCATTCACTCCATGTGTCTTCCCGAGCACTCCAATGCGGAATACATCTTTTATATCAATCATTTGTTCTTCTTATATGTGCACCAATGTTGCGCAACCTACCTTCAATATCTTCGTATCCGCGGTCTATCTGCTCAATATTGTTTATGCTGCTTTCGCCTTTCGCGCTTAATGCGGCTATAAGTAGGGCTATACCTGCTCTGATGTCCGGACTTGACATGCGTCCGGCACGCAGTTGCACCTGACGGTCGTGCCCTACGACAACGGCTCTGTGTGGGTCGCAGAGAATTATCTGTGCCCCCATGTCGATGAGTTTATCCACGAAGAACAGTCGGCTTTCAAACATCTTCTGATGTATCAGTACACTACCCTTTGCTTGTGTAGCCACCACGATGAGCACCGACAGCAGGTCTGGCGTGAGTCCCGGCCATGGTGCATCGGCAAGTGTCATTATCGTGCCGTCAATGAAGTTTTCCACCTGATAGTGTGGCTGGTAAGGGATGAAGATGTCGTCGCCCTCTATCTTCATTTTTATCCCCAGACGTGCAAAGGTGTCGGGGATGATCCCCAGATGTTCAAGTCCTGCATTTTTTATTGTCACTCCCTCGCCAACAATAGCTGCCATACCGATGAACGAACCCACCTCTATCATGTCCGGCAGGATGGTGTGTTCCGTGCCATGCAGTTGTTTTACTCCGTTTATGATGAGGAGGTTGGATGCAATACCGGTGATATTGGCACCCATGGCATTCAGCATGTTACAGAGCTGCTGGATATAAGGCTCACAAGCAGCGTTATAGATGGTTGTTGTTCCCTCTGCCATCACGGCTGCCATGATGATGTTTGCCGTACCCGTGACGGATGCTTCGTCAAGTAGCATATAGCATCCTTTCAGTTTGCTACACCCAATAGTGAATGTGCCTTTTGTCTCGTTGCGCAGGAAACGCGCTCCCAATTTCTCAAATCCAAGAAAATGAGTGTCAAGACGTCTCCGCCCAATCTTGTCGCCACCCGGCTTTGTGATTACTGCCTTATGGAAACGTGCCAATAGTGGTCCTATCATGAGCACACTGCCACGTAGTGCGGCACATGCCTTGATAAACTCATAACTCTCCAAATATTCCAGATTTACCTCATCAGCCTGAAACGTATAGGTGTGCCCGTCTGTCTGCTCAATCTTCACACCTATCTTTTTCATCAGATGGATGAGCGAGTTCACATCGTTTATATTTGGGATATTATGTATTGTCACTTTCTCAGATGTGAGCAATGTGGCACTAATCACCTGCAACGCCTCGTTTTTTGCTCCCTGTGGCGTGATAGTGCCTTTGAGGGGATAACCTCCCTGTATTACAAACTGTCCCATATCTTACCTGCGTCCTTTCCTACCGCGTGGCTGGGGTGTGTTATAAGTAATCATGTCCCAACCTTCGGCTTCAATATCCAATTGCACTTCTCCATCGGTGTATTGTGCGAAGTCTGATGCCACTTTTTCACTATCGGAAGTGCCGTGATTCCATGTTTGCAACGAGCGTCTCATCTGGGTTGCTGTTATCTTTATCAGTTCATCACGCTCCGCACCCTTTGGCATTTGACGGACTTTCTGTATCAGTTCTTCCAGCAGATGCCCATAGTGACGTTTTCTTATCGTATTTGTGTCGTATGGCAAAGGTTGCGGACGTTTCATAAAGTCCTCCTGTTTACGCACTTCATACGGATAGTCTATGTCAAGTGTAAAATTACTCATCACAGCAAGATGATTCCATAGTTTCTGTTCCAGGTTAGCCGTATGACGTTGCTGACTCATGATTCTCATCACGCTGATGATATCTTCCGCACATCGTTGCCGTTCTGCCCTGTCGGTCAGCGCACAACAATAATCCACCATCTGCTGAACATCACGGCCGTATTCCGGCATACGCAGTTGTTCACGTTGGGTATTGTAATCAAGTCCTGTTATTTCCATATATTCATTTTTTTCCTGCCACAAATTCCTTCAAATAGAAAGGTTCGAAATATGCCACATCTTCTGTCTGCCCTTGCAGGAAGCGTCTTTCGGCAAGTGGCATCATATTGCGTGCGAGCGGTATTACGTCATCCACAAACTGGGCATTTCCTCTGCCTGTCCCACTGATGAGACTATGGAATTTACTGCTTCCGTCGCCAAAGAAATACACTTTTCCCTTTTCTGTCAGCGAGTCAAAGGATGAAGCATCAAGTATTTCGGCACTTGTCGGCTTCACCACCCGTAATGCCCTGTCATAGACGGCAGTATATACCTCCATACGTCTTGCATCAAGCATCGGGCAAAGCAGAGCACCTTCTTCCACTTCTTCGCGTAGCAACAACGGTACGCACATTATTTCTAACGTAGGCACGCTGATAAGCTTCAATCCTCTGCCGTAGCACAGACCTTTTGCCATAGACACGCCTATCCTCAGTCCTGTGTATGACCCGGGACCACAGCTCACAGCCACGGCATCCAACGGCAATGCATGCGAGTCGGCAAAAGACAATACTTCTCTCACAAACCCGCCCAACACGGCTGCGTGGTTAGGTCCTGTCATATCCACTTCTTCCGTCAGGCACGCCCCATCTTGCGACAACGCCACGCTACACACCTTTGTGCTCGTCTCAATATGTAATATTGTAGCCAATGTATAATTCCCTTTCCTTTATTTGAAGAAAGCGATTACAAAATTAGTGCAAGGCGAAGACAAAGCCAAAAAATACTTGTATTTTTAGATTTACTTTGTAAGCATCAATAGAGCTTGCTCTAATTTGTGATTACAAAGAAAATCGTAAAGACATGGTCTTTGGCTTTGTTAAGCCGAAGCCTAATTTCAACGAAGTTAAAGTTAGTGCTTTTGCCGTTGGCAAAAAATAACTTGTAAGCATTAATGGAGCTCGCTCCAATTTACACTTACAAATAAATCGTTAAATCGTTAGATTTTTGCTTTGTCTTGATGCTACCAAATTTGGGTGAAGTCAATCGCTCGGACAGGGTGTCTATTCCCCTCGCGCAGACTTTTGTACATATCGCGCGATGGCTTTCGTTTTGTCTCGCGCTCGCTCTCTTTTCATGTCTCACTCCTCCTCTTCCCATCGAATGACTTGTATGATCTTATATCCTACACGTGTATGATATTATATCCTACACTTGTATGATCTTATATCCTACAAACACCCCCTTTGCAACATCACGACTGCAACTCGAAACGAGGATTAACCCAATGTAGGAATAAAGTGCGTCATCGCTATATACAGAACTCTGAGCGATGG
>JAGHTU010000063.1 GCA_018065185.1 Candidatus Equicola faecalis
ATAATCTATCTTATCTCATATCTCATCTATAATCTCTCATATCTCATATCTCATATCTCATTTATCATCTCTCATCTCTCATCTCTCATCTCTCATCTCTCATCTCTCATCTCTCATCTCTCTGTTGTCATTATTCAGATGCTCTCTTTTCTAGTCGAAGCTGAATGTGTGAGGTGAGCTATTGTTCTTATAAATATAGGTTTTTCCACGATTGTAAACTCTTGATATAGATTAAAAAAATTTTCGAAATTAGGAAGTTTATTTAAGTTTTAATACTTTTGCCCCGAAAGCTAATTTTAATTATTTTAAATAATCGTATTATTAAAACTTAAAAACTATTTTATTTATGAAAAAGATTTTTACGCTTATTGCATGCCTTTGTATGGTAATTACAGCTAATGCTGACACTCTTCTCTTTGAGGACACTCCAGAGCAAGGCAAGATGATTGGTTGGGGAACAGGTTTCTCCAAGGAAAATGCTACAGAGGCAGATGTATTCTGCTATAAGATTACTACTACAACAAAAGGCAATTCATGGGATGTTCAGTTTGCTTATGATTCAGCGCAGCTTCCTGCCGTTGTTTTTGAGAATGGCAAGACTTACAAACTTATGATTAAGGCTAAGGCTTCTGCTGCTTACTCACTTGCAGCACAACTTCAAAAGCCAGATGGCTATGTTGGTTGTGGTGATTTCACTAAGTTGAACCTTACCACCGAATGGCAAGATCTTGAGGCTACTGTGACTTGTAGTGGCGATGGGGCAACTCGTCTTCTCTTCAGTTGCGGTGACTTTGTGGGTAACATCTTCGTTGCCAAGGTTTCAGTATATGAAGTGACTGGTGGTCCTACTCCTACAAAAGAGACTCTCCTTATTGAGGATACTCCGGAGCAAGGCAAGCTGATTGGTTGGGGAACGGGTTTCTCTAAGGAAAATGCTACAGAAGGAGATGTGTTCTGCTATAAGATTTCCACTACGACAGCAGGCAATCCTTGGGAAGTTCAGTTTGCATACGACTTTACAACAACCACTCCAACTATCACTTTTGAGAATGGCAAGACTTACAAGATTAAGGTGAAAGCAAAGGCATCTGCAGCTTATGCACTTGCAGCACAACTGCAAAACCCTGAAGGTTATACTAACTGTGGTGACTTCCCTAAGATGAACCTTACCACTGAATGGCAAGATCTTGAGGCCACTGTGACTTGTAATGGTGATGGTGCTAATCGTCTTATCTTTAATTGTGGTGACTTCGTAGGTAACATCTTCGTTGCTAAGGTTGGTGTCTATGAGTTGTCGGCTTCAACAGACGACGAAACAAACCCTGAAACAAACTTAATTAAAGATGCTGATTCGTATAACTTTAATAATTTGGATTATTCATTCAATGAAGGTAGCATTCATTGGTATGGATGGGGTTCAGGCACTAAAGAAGTTGTAGCTCCGGGTTATGGTGATAGCGCTGGATGTTTGCATCTTGTAAGTCCGTCTGCTGGTAATCATTATGATTCTCAGCTTGCATACGATGTGGCTATTGAGAATGGTCAGACTTATACTATTGTCTTTTTTGCTAAGGCTTTGAATGCTGGTGGCACTATCCAGTTAGCATATCAAAACGCTTCTGACTATTCAGGTGGCGGTTATCAAGATATCAATCTGACTACTGAATGGGCTCAATACACAGTAAATTGGAATGCTGTTGAACTGTCAAAGGCAATGGACAGAATCACAATCAACTATGGTAAGGTGGTAAACGAATACTTCATCGATCGTTTCCTTATCACAAAGGATTCAACAACAGGTGTTGATGAAGTCAAGGTTGTCCGTCCGTCTGTAGCGCGCGTAATGTATAATCTTCAAGGTGTTCGCGTGGGCGATGATTATAAGGGTGTTGTTCTTATGGATGGTAAGAAGTTCTTGAAGAGATAAAAAGAAGCATTTCTAATAAATTTCGGCTTAATCTTAATAGATAAAGCAAGATTTTATTAAACGTATAAGGCAAGGGCACGGTCTATTTTGATTCGGTGCTCTTGTTTTTTCTTGTCGCGAACAAACTCGCAATCATTACCGCATGAAAAGGCGGATATTTCGTTGATTTTAATCAATTTATGATAAATGACTTGGAAGCTAATCTCTTTTTTTATATCTTTGCCCCCATCAACAATAAATATTTTAAAACTAAATAAGATAATTATGCGTGCGAATGTTTATAACACGCTGGCTTCCAATCTATTAATGGGGGGGGGGTATTACCTCTCTAACAAAAAATTTATACCTTACGAGAAGCATTTTTATGCATGAACTATATGGTTTGTGCAAGATTCCTATGCGTGTATCATTTTGCTATAGCATGTCTGATGAATAAATATAAATCCCTTGAAACAGGAATATAATAAGAACAAAAACAATAATTATTAAAAAATCAACAACGATGAAAACAATTAAAAAATTAGCATTAATGCTACTCTTGCTGACTCTTAGTGTTAGTGGTTCAGCACAATCGAGAAATGGACAAACTTACCAAGACCCAGAAGAAACTGGTGACTGGTATTTGATGCTTGAAGACTTTGAGGGAGTTTGGCCTACAATTAACTCATCTAATCTTAGCAAAATTTCAACTCAAACAGACCATACTACATATATGTACTGGAATGAAGGTTGGAATGATAATTACACTATTACTATCAATATTCCATCGTCAGTTATAGGTGTAGAATTTGATGCACTTGTAGTTAGCATGAAAGGTCATGCGTATGATAGTGATAAAAATATGGATATTTATTACAACGATGTAAAAATAGCTCAATTGCCAAAATATACATCAGAAAATTGGGATGAGAAATCATTAGTTTTGAGTAGTCCATTGAAATTTGCTCAAGGTACTTCAGTAATCCAACTTAAATTTGAGCATAGTGGTAATCCAAAATATGGTTTGGACAATATCCGCTTGAAATATAAAGAAGCTCCTACGCCAGTAGATCCATCGGCTCCTGAGATTACAACAGATTTGAATGCAGAGTATTCTGTGAATCAAGGTGGTGCTTTAGCTCTGACTATTGGCGCAAGTGGTAACCCAACACCAACATATCAGTGGTATTCTAATGCGACAGCAACAACAGAGGGTGCAACTGCGATTGAAGGTGCAACTGATGTTACATATAATGTACCTACAACAACCATTGGTGATGTATATTATTATTGCGTAGCAACAAACTCAGAGGGAAGTGCTACTTCTACAATCGCAAAGGTTACAGTTACGGAAAAGCCTGCGTCAAAGAGCAAGAATGGAACTTGCTATGAAGAAGGCGGAAATTACTATTATATGATTGAAGACTTTGAGGATGGAGAACTCGCTTGGAGCGGATCGAATTTTACTCCAAATTTGGACGGAGATGACGAAAATCATTATATGAGTACCACAAATTCAGATGGTAATAATTATAGCGTTTCTACTAGTGTTTCTTTGCCAGAGGGTATGACATTTTCAGAGGAATGGGTTGAGGCAATAGTTTTTGATTTAAAACAAGCTCAACGTGATATGAAAGATAAAGAACTCCAATTCAAAATTGATAATGATAATGTCGCAAAAGCGGGGGCAAACACTATCCTTGACGATTGGGAAGATTGGAAATGGCACATAGATCATTCTGTTAATGTTACAAATTGGAACGATTTAAAAGAATTCGTTTTCGATATCTTTAAAAACGGTTATGGTGGTAAATATTCTATCGATAACATCCGCTTGAAATTGAAGAAAGCTGGTCCTACGCCTGTTGACCCAACAAGTGGCGATTGTGGCGAAGATGCACATTGGGCTTATGATGCAACGACGACATCTCTTGCCATCACAGGCACAGGCGAGATGACAGACTTTGCCGAAGGTGCGACACCTTGGAACGCTTATCTCTCAGCAATCACCACAGTAGATGTGGCAGAAGGCATCACAAAGGTAGGTGCAAATGCTTTCAAGGGCATCAACAGTAGCGCAGTACTCACATTCCATAGCATTCCAGCCTTTGGCGCAGATGCAGTGGTAGAGGGTAAGGCAAACCTTGCATTGGTAGATGCAAATCATCCATTTGTTGCAAGTGACTTTACGAATGCCCCTACATTTGCAGAGGCTTCTTACGTGCGTTCATTGAGTAAAGACGTTTTGGCTACATTTGTATTGCCATTTGTCCCTGCTGATATCACAGCATCACCGATAAAGTTCTATGCGATTAGAAATACCACCGCTTCGTCAGTATCTTTCGCTCTACAGGAGAGCATCGAAGCAGGTGTGCCTTACTTGATTGAGAATACCGGCGATGAAGATGAGTTTACTCTAGAAGCAACTAATGTTAATCTTACCGCCCTTGTGTCACAGACACAATTTGATATGAATCTTGTTGGTGTATATCAATATAGACAGGTGCGCGATGATAATGCTTATGCATTGAATAATAATAATCAGTTCCAACGAACAAGCAAAAACATCAACTTGCAGCCATTCCGCGCTTATCTTTATGCTCCAAATTCTGTGAATGCTAAAATAGATGTCGATTTTGGCGAGCCTACAGGAATTAACGATGTGAAAGGGTCAAGATTAGACGATCACAATGCTCTCTATAATCTTCAAGGTGTCCGCGTAAAGGCAGGCTATAAGGGTGTTGTCCTTACGAATGGTAAAAAGTTTATTGCTCAATAAAAAATATAAAACATATGGAATATGAAAAAACAAATATATTTCGCACCAGAAACAATAGAGATAATATGTAATCTTGAACGTGTCATTATGAGTGGTTCCATGGAAGTTGCTATTGATGATGAGATAATTGATGAAGATATTGATGCTCAAGCCAAAGATGGTGATAATGAATTTTGGGATGATCTGAATTAGAAAAAGGATTTGAATGGTGAGAACATTATGAAGAAAATATTGTTCATTACTTTATTGACAATAGTATCAACAGCATTGCGTGCATCTATTGTCATAGAAGCAGAAACAATGACACTTGGTGGGCCATACGCAGGAGCAATCTCTAATCCTTTTAATGGTGTCGCCCTCTATGGTAATGGCGACAATGGAGTGAAGAATGTCAACTTCACCGATGGCGATGGTGAATATACCATTAAAGTGACAGGTGCTAGTAGTAACTCGTCCTCAGCAGGTGTTTCACTATATATTGCAGGACAAAAGGTTGCAGCATTTTCATTCTCAGGCACTTCGGTATCAGTACAGACAACGCAAAAAAAGCTCAACTTCTCTTCACAACCAACAGAGGTGAAACTTTTGCTCGAGACTGACAACGGCTCAAACGATACCTATATTGACAAGATAGAATTCGTCTTTGATAAGCCTATTATCGAACGCCCAGACCCTGTGCTTCCGACACAAGGTGCCTACTATACTGGCAACTATCGTAACCTAATCAAAGAAGCAGGACATACAGATGCTGACATCAACAATCGTTTGCAGATGTTGTGGGACAAATATTTTGTCAATGGCAATGCAGACAATGAACGACTCTATTACGAATTAGGGGCAGATGAGGCATATATACTTGATGTGAACAATAATGATGTTCGCTCAGAAGGTATGTCATACGGAATGATGATTTGCGTGCAGATGGATAAAAAAGCGCAATTTGACAAGCTTTGGAAATTCGTCAAGAACAGAATGCAGATACAAGAAGGCTCTAAAAAGGGTTACATAGCTTGGAAATGCTCTAAAGACGGAAGTTCAAGAGATGGAAACTGTGCACCAGATGGCGATGAGGTCATAGCCATGGCTTTGATGTTTGCTGCTGGTCGTTGGGGTAGTGGCACAGGCATTTATGACTATTGGAAAGAAGCTAACGACATTCTTAATAATGCGTTGCAAAAAGATCACTATATCAACTCTTCGACAACAAATATGTTTAATGATGAAGCCGCGCAAGTAGTCTTTGTGCCTTATGCTTCAAGTGCTACACATACTGACCCTTCTTACCATATGCCAGCATTCTATGCTTTATGGAGCAAATGGGCAAACTATCGCAGACCAATATGGGAGAAGTTTGCCAATAAGAGTCGTGAGATGTATTTGAAGTTTGCTAACAGCACAACAGGGCTCATGCCTGACTATGCAAACTTTGATGGCACACCAACGGGTTCGGGACATCAAGAGTTTCGCTTTGATGCTTGGCGTTGTGCCTTGCACATGGGACTTGATTACGAATGGTTCTGTGGTTCGGAAAACGAAGTGACAATAATAGGAAAACTTTTCGACTTCTTTAAAAAAGAAGGCATCGAGTCTTACGGCTCAGAATATCAACTGAACGGGAAGAAACTATCCTCAGACCACTCTCCTGGTCTTGTGGCTTGTAATGCAGCAGGTGCTTTGGCATGTAATAATAAAGTGATTTGGGATATATTGGATAACTGCCAAACAGCAAGTATGACATGGGGACGCTACCGTTATTACGATGGTATGCTATATTTCCTCGGTTATCTCGCAGCAACTGGTAACTTCAAAATCTATAAGCCAGCAGAGGTTCTTGATGTAGCTTATGATGAGCAGTTCCAATATGTTGATAATGGGGAAAATCTTTTGGTTGACGATTATGAGAATGTGCCTGAAGGTTATGAGTACTTTATGAATATGTATGACAATAATAATGCCTCAGCAACCGTTGTGACTGATCCAAAGAGCAGTAGCAATCATGCTTTGCACATCTTGCCGGACAATTATGACCAGTTCTACTATCTGCACTATATACTTCCAAAAGGACAAACACTCTCGGGAGATTTCACACAGATAGAGTTTGACGTGTATTATGACCCGTCAGGTGATAATAATAATCAAGAGCTGAAAGTTTGTCTGGGTAAAAATAACAACATCATATATAAAGAAAGCACTGGACCAACGAGTTCACATGGAGTATGGAAGCATGTCACAGCTCCTATAAGTGGCTCTTATGGAAATGATTTCAAACTGTTTATAAATGTGCGCACAGCACATGCAAATTTCTATATTGATAATTTGAAACTCAAACTTAAACACCCTATTACACCTACAAGCATCACAGAGATAAATAGCAACGATACAAAATCATCGGCTGTTTACAATCTCCGTGGACAACGCGTAAAGGCGCAGAGCCGTGGTCTGATATACATAAAAGGTGGCAAGAAGTTTATAGCAGAATGATCGTTCTATAAATTTGAAACAACAAGTTTGCTGTCAATCATAAAAGAGAAGAGCAAGAGCATAAGCGCCCTTGCTCTTTTTATAAAGTTATAAAAAGTTATAAAATCAACTGTGGGCAAATAAGACAAACACTAAAAAATCACTATATTTGCAAACTTTATATTGTGCAGATGAAGAAAGATTTAATAAAGATTATAACAAAAGGTATTCAGGAAAAGAAGGGAAGGAACATCGCCATCATCGATTTGCGGAAGATTGAAGGTGCGGTGTGCAATCATTTTATCATTTGCGAAGGCGGTTCGCCGGCACAGATAGAAGCCATTGCTGAATCAATCGGCGATATGGCGCGTGCCGAAGGCGAGAAGCCTACAAATGTCATAGGTCTGAATAACTGCCAATGGGTGGCAATGGACTATGTGGATGTGATTGTGCATATCTTTCTGCCTGATGTGCGGCAATATTATGACATCGAACACCTCTGGGAAGATGCGAAGATTAAACGGATAAAAGACGAAGATTAGATAATGACAATGGACAAGAATCAAAATAACAAGATGCCACAGAATCCACAGGGACAGCAGAATCCAAAGATGCCGAAATTCAACCCAATGTGGATTTACGGAATAGCTATGGTCATATTGATAGGGTTATATTTCACTAACAATTCCACGGACACTGGCGTGAACAAGACTGCCGACTATTCGGAGTTCAAGGCAATGGTGGATTCCGGATATGCTTCGCGCATAGCGATAAATACTGATAAGTATGAGATTCACATGTTTGTCAAAGGCGAATACCTCCGTCGCGTCTTCAAACAGGATTCAAAGCATCTGGGGCAGAACCCTTATGTGAAAGTCAACTATGGTTCTGTCGATAAGGTGGAGGAGTTTCTTAATGAGGCAACGGCAAACAACGCTTTTCGTGGGAGCATAACGTATGAAAACGAGGAAGGCAGTTGGCTTTGGACTATCTTCATCAACATATTGCCAATCATACTGTTCTTCGTCATCTGGATAATCATCTTCCGTGGCGTAGGTCGTGGAGGCGGAATGGGTGGCGGTATCTTCAGCGTGGGCAAGAGCAAAGCCAAGATGTACGATAAAAACGGTACAAACCGTATAGACATCACTTTCAAAGATGTGGCAGGGCAGGCTGAAGCCAAACAGGAAGTGCAGGAGATTGTTGACTTCCTAAAGAATCCGAAGAAATATACTGACTTGGGAGGAAAGATACCTAAGGGGGCTCTGCTTGTAGGTCCTCCGGGAACGGGTAAGACCCTACTTGCCAAAGCCGTGGCTGGCGAAGCCGGCGTACCGTTCTTCTCGATGAGTGGTTCGGACTTTGTTGAGATGTTTGTCGGGGTGGGGGCGAGTCGTGTACGCGACCTGTTCCGTCAAGCAAAAGAAAAGTCGCCGTGTATCATCTTTATTGACGAGATTGATGCTGTGGGGCGTGCGCGTAGCAAGAATCCAGCAATGGGAGGTAACGACGAGCGTGAGAACACGCTGAACCAGCTTCTTACCGAGATGGATGGCTTCGGCACTAATTCCGGCGTTATCATCCTGGCAGCAACCAACCGTGCCGACATGCTGGACAAGGCCCTGCTGCGTGCCGGTCGCTTTGACAGGCAGATACATGTTGACCTGCCTGACTTGAGCGAGCGTAAGGAAGTGTTCCAAGTGCATCTGCGTCCGTTGAAACTCGACAAATCACTCGATATTGACCTCCTTGCGCGTCAGACACCGGGATTTTCGGGTGCCGATATTGCCAATGTGTGCAACGAAGCAGCCCTCATCGCCGCACGTCACAACAAGAAGGAGGTGGGGCGACAGGATTTCCTTGATGCCGTTGACCGTATCATCGGCGGACTGGAGAAGAAGACAAAGGTTATGACACAGGATGAGAAACGCTCCATCGCCCTGCATGAGGCAGGACATGCCACGCTGTCATGGTTTCTCGAATATGCCGACCCGTTGATAAAGGTTACGATTGTTCCACGTGGTAATGCGCTGGGAGCAGCATGGTATTTGCCGGAAGAAAGGCAGATTACGACAAAAGAGCAGATGCTTGACGAGATGTGTGCTCTGCTTGGTGGGCGTGCTGCTGAGGAGTTGTTTACAGGACACATTTCAACGGGTGCGATGAACGACCTTGAGCGTGCCACGAAACAGGCTTACGCAATGGTGGCATACGTGGGTATGAGCGACTCTTTACCAAATCTCTGCTATTACAACAATCAGGAATACCAGTTCCAAAAGCCTTATTCCGAGGCGACGGCAGAACTTATAGACCAAGAGGCGAAGAAACTTATCTCCGAGCAGTATGCACGTGCAAAACAGCTCCTCAAAGAACATGCCGAGGGGCATAACCGTTTGGCACAGGTACTCATCGACCGCGAGGTGATTTTCTCTGATGATGTAGAGGCAATCTTCGGTAAGCGTCAGTTCACGTCGCGCACGGAAGAAATCTTGAAGAACAACAATTCTTCTAAAATGGATGCAAAGGAGGCAACGACCGAAACCTCAACTTCTGACGTTGTTGAGGCTTGCGACGAACCTGCAGAAGTGACCTGCGCTGAGCCTGTCGAAGTATCGGACGAAGCAGATTCTCTTCCTGCAGAAGAAAAGCCACAGGATAATAAAATAGAAGGAGACTTATTCACATGAAAAAATTCATAATACGCACTATAACAGGAGTGTTGTTTGTGGCAATTATAGTCGCCTCATTCCTGCGCCCGTTGGCTATGACGGCACTATTTGCACTCGTCACAGGTATGGCGATATGGGAATACTCAGGCATTGTCAACGAGCATGGAGGTGTCAGCGTAAACCGTTTCATCTCCACCGTGGCAGGTGTCTATCTGTTTATCGCCGTGACAGCTTTCTGCGGAGGGTTCGTCATGTCGGGCGCGGTGTTCGTGCCTTACCTGCTGACGCTCGTCTATCTTTTCGTTGCCGAATTGTATGCACGCAACCAGCAGCCTGTTGCCACGTGGGGCTACACCATGCTCTCGCAAATGTGGATAGCATTGGGCTTTTCCACGATTTCTGTCGTATCATTCTTTTCCTTAGGATATGAGGTGCATTTCTCTTTCGTATTACCGCTGAGCATCTTCGTATTCCTATGGGCAAACGATAGTGGAGCCTACCTCATCGGTTCTCTCCTTGGAAAGCATAAACTGTTTCCGCGCATCTCACCGAACAAGAGTTGGGAAGGCAGCATCGGTGGTGGTGTATTGGTAATAATTGTCGCTATTCTGATTTCCATTCTTGTCAAGTCATACGAGATGGACTGTGTCCTGCAGACCATACCACAATGGATAGGACTGGGATTGGTGGTGGTGGTGTTCGGCACGTGGGGCGACCTTGTAGAGTCACTCTTCAAACGCACACTCGGCATCAAGGATAGCGGTACGATACTTCCCGGTCATGGTGGCATCCTTGACCGTTTTGACTCATCGCTGTTGGCATTTCCTGCCGCTGTAATCTATATTTATACTTTATCGATAATATAACATGAATCGTCCACTCATACTGATATCCAACGATGATGGATTCCGTGCAAAAGGCATCAATTGCCTTATTGACATGGTGCGCGAATTTGGAGATGTCATCGTATGCGCTCCAAACTCGGCACGATCGGGATTCTCATGCGCTTTCTCAGGACTCGAATATCTCACGCTCAAACGCCAACTCACCAAGGTGGATGGCACGCCTTATCCCGAAGGAGTGCAGATGTGGTACACCAATGGTACGCCTGTTGACTGCATAAAATTGGCGTGTGACCAACTCTGTGAACGCCGTCCAGACCTTATCATCGGTGGTATCAACCACGGAGACAACTCCACCGTGAACAATCATTATTCCGGTACGGTGGGAATAGCAAAAGAGGGTTGCCTGAAAGGCATTCCTTCCCTTGCATTCTCACTCTGTGATTATGACAAGGATGCCGACTTCTCTCCGCTGACCCCATGGGTGAAGCGCATCGTGAGGAAAATGTTGGACGAGGGGTTGCCTCATGGCACATTCCTTAATGTTAATTTCCCTAAGTGTGCCACCTTTCGTGGCATCCGCACATGCCGTATGACAATGGGCGAATGGGTTAAAGAGGTTTATAAGTGCGCCCATCCGCGTGGATTCGACTATTATTGGTTGGTAGGACATTTTGAGAATGCCGAGCCACAGGCAGAAGAGACCGATCAGTGGGCACTCAACAACGATTATATAGCCGTCACTCCGACCACCATTGACGTGACCGACTACGACCTGATGCGCACGTTCAAGTTGTAGCCAAGATTGGCTCTGCGAAACGGTGCAAAAAAGGAGGGTAAGCTACTCATATCGCGCCGCTACAACCTAATACCCTTGCTCCGGTCAAGGCCTGGGGGATTCAAAGGGAGCTGGCCGTATAAGACTTACCCATATCTATCGGAGTGCAAAAGTAGTAAAAATAATTTACAAACTGCAACCGATATTTGATAATTCTGTTTTTATAAAACAAATGAAAGACGGCATAGATTCGGTGCAACGGCACGTTGCTGTCCGTCAACAAGCACCTGTAAGCCTTTCCCATGGTGGTAACGCTGTCCGTCTCTGTCCCATACAATAGTGAGCACGTGACCTTTATAATGCACACCATCAAGGCAGAAATAATCCCATTTCCCTTTAGGCAGAAGCGGATTAACGACCACCGTATCATCTGCCTGCGGACGAAGCCCGACAAGACCGGTGATAATCAAATCGGCAAACGTGGAATGGTTATAGTAGGAACTGCGCTCACGGTCGCCCATAAGCCATGCGCCTGTCTTCTCATCAAGATACTCGCCAATATATGGTCTGCCACGCTTGTACTGACTCTCAACATATAGCTCCAACTGACGGAAGTATGTGCTATCGCTTATTATCGGCGATGGATAGTCGTTCTTATAGTTTGCCAAAGCTGTGAGTGTCTGTGAAGTTGCAAAAGGCCATATTGCTCCATCCCATTCGCAGGTGCCCACACCATGTGAACGGAATGCAGGGTGACGGCGCTCGGCTGTCGTCAGTCCGAAAGGAGCAGAGAACCCCTTTTCGTCTTCTATCTGTAGCCATGCCTCGTCATATTTCGCAGGTGAAGGCAGATGGAAATACCATGGTATAAAGCCTATCTCCTCACGCACGGCAGCGGATGTGTCGCCACGCAGAGTCTCAAAGAAATGATGGGAGGTGTTCCATAGGCGGTCTTCCACCTTTTTGCGCTGTGCTTCGGCATGGGCAAGGTAATGAGTGTGCTTGTCGTCATCGCCAGCAAGGGCTGTTATCGCTGCCAAGGCCTTGGCATTACCGAACATATAACTATTTATTGTAGGGCGGGCATACTGTTTTTTGCGTCCACCCGAAATGCTTTCTTCCATCCCATCGCGCACATCTTCCTGCCAATACAGACCATTCGCCAGGGTGTGAGTGTCTTGCCAGTATTTATATTCTGCCTCAAGCGAAGGAAGAAGTGACAGCAGTTGTGTAGTGTCTGCAAGTACCTTCCACATCTCATATACGGCAGCAGGATTCCATGATGTAAACTTGCTCATTTTTGCGAGTGGCTGTCCTGCATTACCATGGTACCACGTCTGCAAACTGCCATACAGATATGACGTGTCCTTAAGCCAGCGTGCTTCCATGATATGATGCCCCAAAGCACATGCAATGAGGTTAAACTTATCGGAATAACTGCGCTGTACGGCAAATTCCGTAATGCCATAGCCGTAAGGGGTGCGAATGATATGTTTGCGGAACGACCACCAGCGGAAGTAATATATCTCCCGGAAATTGTCCTGAGGGCAATCGAACAATGGGATATTCGCACTCATCCATTCCTTTGCCTGTGCATTAGGAATGAATGTTTGGGCTGGCTCTGCCTCCATACGATTGAAATAATCTACATAGGAAGATAGGTCATCCGTGTCCAGTACGGAGTGCGAAGAAAGACTGTCACGGGTTACGACATCCGCAATGGAGAAGACAGATTCTGTATCCATTTCATCGGCACGCGACATGTCAAAGTCTTGGTCGGCAGGAGTCTCAATATCGGGCTTGTCAAACAACGCACCTGTGCGGAACTGTATGCGGCAGATATTTTCTACTGGAGTGTCAAACTGCCGTTTGCATGTCAGCTTGCCGTCAACGTAAAAAAAGGCACGATGGAGTGATGTGGACAGCACCACTTTGATATGATACACCTGTCCTGCACGATATTCTTTCAATATTGTTCCATATCGGGCGCCGCCTTTAGCGAGGATTTTTGCATCCGCACCGACCACCATCCGTGAAGCCACGTTGCCCTTTTCATCAAGAAACTCTATATCAAGTTCCCCATTGGAATTTTGCGAAGCCTTTAGAGAGAACTCCACGACGAGTTCTTTAGAGGCAGGGATGAGCCGTTCCAGTTTTGCATAGTCATAAGGGTCTTTATCGGAGAGTGTCACCCATTTTCCGTTGAGCGCAACCGATGCAAAGAGTGGGGAATAGATGTTCCAGTCTGTCATCTCCGACAGAGATTGATAAGCCGTAAACGGCTTTGAGGCATGTGCCGTAGCATCAAGTTGTACAGGTACAGGTATGCGGCTTACCCAGATATCTTCTTTGTTGTGCGAGTATGTCACCCACAGGTTACCATCCTTTGGCACACCATTCCCTTCCTGTATGCCACGTGTATATTGTGGACCATAACTCTTATATAACCCGCCATGTCGCAATGGTGTGACATCACCATGTATGAGCGACAGGGTGTTGTATTCCAATCCGTCACGACTCAGACTTATCGCCAGTGGCCAACGGTATTCCGCAGGGTTATACACCGTAGCGTATGTACCGTCCGAAAGGCGTTGCCCCCAGATTTTAGCGTTGCTGTTGACAAAGCCCGGAGCGCGGTCGCACGGATAACGCCATGTATTGCCTCCGTCAATTGAAAGACTCGTGACAGCATGTTTCCATAATGCCACCTTGCGACCGTCAGGCAACGTATATCCACAGAATGCCTTGTAAGGAGCTTTCAACGGCAGGAGTGCATCCTCGCGGTCAGCTTCTTCCACCCATTGCATCCGTTGCATCGGGTCGGCTATCATCTCATCCACAGCCTTTACAAAGCCACGGTCCTTGCATTTCTTGTAATATGGGTAATGTGTGTTCTTTTCATTGAATCCATGATTATAATATATGAAATACAGAGGTGAGAATGTGCCATCTGTCTTTATCTCACGCACCACACGCCCGATGCCGTTGCCGTCGTTAGGGTCGTCTTTTGGGGTAAGCACAATACCATAGTTGCCTGTTGCAAGCAATCGTCCATTACTGCTCACATAAAAGCCTGTGCGCTGATGCATAACGGCTTTGAGGTCTTTACTGACTACGCCCGAAAGATTGGGTTTAGTCACCCCGTCAGGCACATTATATTCAGGAAAGAGCACCATTGGAGCAGTCCACTTGTAGCCATCTTCACTTGTGGTGAGCATCGTACGCCCCGGTGCTTCATGTTCATTACGCGGATTGGTGAGGTAGTGTACAAAGAAACGTCCGTTCCAATACGCCATCATTGGCTGATGATTGTATGTCCATGGTTTTTGCCCACGCATCATCTGTATGTTGTGTACACCGACAACCGGTTTCAGTCCACCATCATGGCGTGCAGGAGTGGCAATCCTCTGCCCTGTATAGTGCACGACATCACGATTGTATTTCTTCAGTTGCTCTACGATTTCTTCCGAAGCCATAAACACCGTACCATGTTTATGCCCTTTTGGGAAATACACTTCATCAGTACGGTCAATAAACGTCTTGAAATCCGTTGTCCGATGTGCGCTGTATATGCCCTTGCGATAGGTGTCATAATAGATATAGTACCAGTCACCAATCTTTGCTGTCGATGGCCCTTCGGTGAAACTCTCGGTAAAAGGTTCGGATGATGCGCTCCATGGTCCATAAGGAGATGCTGCAAATGCTACTTTTATATTACGCATCGGACGACTGTTGTCTTTGACCACCATCACATAGTCACCCTTGCCTCTTTTTACCAGCGTGGCGTCAATGGCACTATATCCCGGGTCGTAGAAAAGTTTTGCGCTACTGAAATGCTTGAAATCCTTGGTCGTCATGTAATAAAGACGATGATTGTTCATGTGGTCTTCTTGATAGTCAGGGAATTTCCCCGGCACACATGATGCCCAAATGATAAGGAATTGCTTTTTTACATCATCATAGAACAGTTCCGGTGCCCACACGTTGACCGTAGTTGTGTCTGTCATGGCAGGAATATGTCGTGGTGTAGTCCAATGGATAAGATCTTTTGACGATGCATATCCGAATCCGCGGTCGCCACGCCAACTGCATGTCCATACTAGATGGAACGTGCCCTCGGGACCCTTTACGATTGAAGGGTCGCGCATTACCTTCTGCGTGCCCACCGTAGGAGGAAGGAACGTACCCTGTATGCTGTCCCAATGTATGCCGTCATGACTATAGATGAAGCGCAAGCCTTCGTTTGCCGGTTCGTGAAATGATGTTGACACGTAGATGTCCTTTGCCTGTAGTCCAAGACAAAGCAGAACAAGGATGATAAAAGATAGCTTTCTCATTATGTTAATAGATTTAATTTGCTAATTGTCAATTATTATAGTATTCTTTTTAATTGTTCCAGGTTGTTTGCTACAAGGAAATAGTCTGTATAGTGCCCGCGTATGAAATGTGATTCCTGCAAGTCTTTGAGCAATGCGATAAGGCTATCCCAGCACCCTTCCATATTATAAAGGATGATACGTTTATTGTGATAGCCTATTGTTGCCGAAGCCACCACAGAGAAGATTTCGTCCAATGTGCCTATGCCACCCGGCAAGGCAATAATGACATCACTTTCCTGCATCATTACATCCTTCCGCTCACTGAGACTTTTTACCAAAACAAGGCGGTCAACATAACTGCTTACCGCACCACGGTCTTCCACTCTGTCTGGAACCACGCCAAGCGTTGTCCCACCATTTTCCTTCACGGCACGTGCTACACACTCCATGAGCCCCATGTTGCATCCACCGAACACCAACTCATGCCCACGTTGCCCGATGTAAGCCCCAAGGTCTGCTGTACAGTCAAAATAAGTTCGGCGTATATCTTCGTTTGCCGAACAGAAAACAGCCACTTTTTTCATAATCAATTATCAATTAAGTCTTTCACTACCTCACTACCAATGATTATTCCCATCGAGGCAGGTACGAAAGCGTTGCTTGCTATTATGTCACCATCATACTGTTGAGGTGTCTCGGTACTGCATACCACCTTCAGTCTGCCAATACCTAGTTCACGGCAACGGCGGCGTACCGCCTTTGCAAGTGGGTCAATACTTGTTTTATAAATGTCTGTGACATGTAATGCCGTAGCATCAACCCTGTTTCCTGCTCCCATACTACTTATTATGCGCACACCGTAGGAATTTGAACGTCTAATGAGTTCCATTTTGGAAGCTATCGTATCGATACAGTCAATCACATAGTCGTATTGTGAAATATCGATGGAATCTGCATTGTCGGGAAGATAAAACATATTTATTCCTTTCACGATGCAATCGGGATTTATATCAAGTACGCGCTCAACTGCTACATCTGTCTTATTACGCCCAATGCTGGAATGCAACGCCAGCAACTGACGGTTGATGTTGGATGGTTCCACCCTGTCGGCATCCACTATCGTAATACTGCCAACGCCACTGCGTGCAATAGTCTCTAAAGCATGACCGCCCACACCACCGATGCCAAAGATAATGACCTTGCTTCGGCTTAACTTCTCTATGGCTGAATGTCCAAAGAGCAGCTCACTTCTGATGAGTTCTGAATGCATCGACTATCTTTTCTTTACGCATTACTATTCCGAGGAACAGGAGAATCAGTATCGTATTGACGAAGATTGCAAGGAATGTTTCCAATTTGCGTGTACCGAAATACATTGCAACGAAGAAGACTCCTGCCAATATTACATAAAATGCTATCTCGCCAAGAGGATAAGATATTGGGTTCAATCGTTGTCCAAAGATGTACGATAGGAGCATAGTCGTGCCATATCCTGCAAATGCAGCCCATGCACATGCCATATAGCCCATGCTCGGTATAAGTAACATATTCATGATGAACAGCACCACAGCACCGGCAATAGAGAAGAAAGCACCGTAAATGGTTTTATCGATGAGTTTATACCAGAAACTGAGGTTGAACACTATACCCATCATCACTTCAGATGCCATTACAACAGGTATTACTCCAAGCCCCTCGCGGTAGCCATGGTTGCCGATAATATATTGCAGGATATCTAGATAGGCAATGACACACAGATAAGCTACGAGTGTGAAGATGATGAAGTATTTCATCGCTTTGGCATACAGTTCTTTTGAGTCTTTTTGTCTGGCACTACCAAAGACTATCGGCTCGTAAGCATAACGGAACGCCTGTGTGATGAGTGCCATTATCATAGCTATCTTTACACAAGCCTCATAGATGCCCAATTGTGTGCGTCCGTCCTCGGTCTCCAACACGCGTGGCAACATAATCTGTCCTGCAACCTGATTCAGTATGCCTGCTATTCCGAGCACCAGCAACGGCCATGAATAAGCGAGCATCGAACGTGCTATACGCCTGTCAAAGACCCAGCGCACACATGTCCATTCCTGTACCATAAGTAATGAAATGGTGGTAGTGCATATAAGATTGATAATAAACACGTATTTTACGTTTATCTCCCAATGAGCATCCTGCATAGGAAAAACAATGAAACACATTATGTTCAAACCTACACTCATGCCGATAAACAACAGCTTGAAGGCAGCAAATTTATATGGTTTGTGCTGATTCCTCAAATAGGCAAACATTATTGCCTGAAATGCGTCTTGTGCAACACAGAGATACAGCATACCGACATACCATTTATGCTGTGCGTAACCCAATGCTGTGGCTATTTGGTCAAGGAATACCATCACCACAACGGCAAAGACGAGTGCCACTCCGCCTACAAGAATCAGTGATGTGGAATATACGCGCTTCTGCTCGGCAGGGTCTTCCGTCTTATTGATAAAACGGAAAAAGGTGGTTTCCATACCGAAGGTGAGTATTACAAGTAGTAATGCTGTCTGCGCATACAGGTCGGCAATTATTCCATAGTCACTACATTTTGCCAGTGTATAGGTGTAAAGCGGAACGAGCAGATAGTTCAGGAAACGTCCGAGGATGCTACTCAATCCATATATTGCTGTGTCTTTGAAAAGTCTTTTTATCGGGGTCATAATTGGGGTGTGAGTTTCTGGTTAAGGGTTGTTATACGGGTTCGCTGAGCAGATGAGCATATCGGGATTTATCAGGGATACGGTTCAGCACTTCGCTGATGAACGCACGCTGTAACATTCTTTTTGCATCGGCAAGTGGAATGCCACGCTGTTGCATATAAAAGAGAGCCTGTTCGTTAAGCCAACCTACAGTACTTCCATGCGAACATTTCACATCATCGGCATAAATCTCCAGTTCTGGTTTAGTGAACATTCTGCATGCACGTGATGTACAGAGATTATTGTTAGTCTCGTCCGATATGGTATGTTGCGCACCCTTGCGCACCAATACTCTACCGGAGAATACGCCCACAGCCTCATCCGACAACACATACTTATATAGCACACTTGATGAACAATACTGTGCTTGATGGTCAATGTGGATATTGTGTTCCACACGATCTCTTTCTCCTGCTACTACGCATCCGTTCAACACACATGCTGCGCCATCACCTTCATGACGTATAGAGAGCGATAACGAAGAACTGCCACCCTTTATATTTACCGAATGGAAGCGAAAGGTACTCTGTTTGTGTTGAACCACAGAAAGAGAGCGTGGTGCGGTATTCATATTATCACTATCTATGATGTTGTAGAAATCCACCGTCGCACCTTCTTCAAGGCACATCCTCATTTCCGAGGCGGAGAAATCATCTACAATAATCTTATGGTCGTTCTTTCGTATTTCAATCTGCATTTCTTACCCAATCAAAACCTTCTGCCTCTATTCTGCGTGATAGTTCCATACCTCCAGTACAGACAATACGTCCCTTATAAAGGATATGTACTATTTCTGGTTGCAGATATTCCAATAGCCTTTGATAGTGTGTGATGATGATGCAACTCGTGTCTGCTCGTTTCAGTGAGTTTACACCATCAGCAACGATTTTCATAGCATCAACGTCTAGACCGGAATCTGTCTCATCCAATATTGACAGTTTCGGCTCGAGCATAGCCATCTGAAATATCTCATTACGTTTCTTTTCTCCACCGGAAAAGCCTTCGTTTACGGAGCGGTTAGCCAATTTATTGTCAAGTTGCAATAGTGTGCGTTTCTCCTTCATCAATCGGATAAACTCTGCTGCTGTGAGGTCTTTCTCTCCATGATAGCGACGTTTACCGTTTAATGCGGCACGCATGAAATTAGTCATTGACACGCCGGGTATCTCCACAGGGTATTGGAACGAGAGGAATAGTCCTTCATGGGCTCTGTCTTCCGGTTTCATCGATAGAAGGTCTTTTCCATTGAACGTGATAGAGCCTTCTGTTACCTCATACATAGGGTTTCCTGTGAGTACGGCACTAAGTGTACTTTTCCCAGATCCGTTTGGTCCCATCAAAGCATGCATCTCACCATCACCGATACGTAAGTCAATACCTCTCAATATCTCCTTACCATCGACACTTGCATGTAAATTCTTTATTTCTAACATTGTCAGTTTTGAATCTTATTTATTTGCTTTTTATCATCCAACAGCGCCTTCAAGCGACACAGAAAGCAATTTTTGTGCTTCAACGGCAAATTCCATCGGCAGTTTGTTGAGCACATCCTTCGCATAACCATTCACGATGAGTCCGACAGCCTGCTCAGTAGGGATGCCACGCTGATTGCAATAAAACAGTTGTTCTTCACTAATTTTGCTGGTGGTGGCTTCATGTTCAAAGACTGCAGTAGGATTCTTCACATCAATAGACGGAAATGTATGTGCTCCGCAGTTACTACCAAGCAACAGCGAATCGCATGAACTGTAATTCCGTGCTCCGTCAGCAGAGGCAGTTGCACGCACCAAGCCACGGTATGAATTCTGGCTGTATCCGGCACTGATACCTTTACTGATGATAGTGCTGCGAGTGTTTCGCCCGATATGTATCATCTTTGTTCCCGTGTCAGCCTGTTGATAGTTGTTGGTTAATGCTACCGAATAAAATTCTGCCACAGAATTATCGCCACGCAGGACACATGACGGATATTTCCATGTTATGGCGCTACCTGTTTCCACCTGAGTCCACGACAGACGGCTTCCGTTGCCCCGCAGATCACCACGTTTGGTTACAAGGTTGAACACGCCCCCCCTTCCTTCAGCATCACCAGGATACCAATTCTGTACCGTAGAATATTTGACTTCGGCATTTTCCTTGACAATTATCTCTACAATGGCAGCATGTAACTGGTTTTCATCGCGCATCGGGGCTGTGCAACCTTCTAGATAAGACACATAGGAATCATCATCGGCAATGATGAGAGTGCGTTCAAACTGTCCTATGTTTCGTGCGTTAATGCGGAAATACGAACTCAACTCCATTGGGCAACGTACACCTTTCGGGATATAGACAAACGAACCATCTGAGAAGACTGCGCTGTTGAGTGCTGCATAAAAGTTGTCCTTGTATGGCACAACCGTTCCCAAATACTCACGCACAAGGTCGGGATGGTCTTTCACTGCTTCTCCGAAAGAGCAGAACAAGATGCCTTTTTCCTGCAGTTTCTCCTTGAATGTGGTCTTGACACTCACCGAATCCATTATCGCATCCACAGCGACACCTCCAAGTGCCAGACGTTCTTCAAGAGGAATACCCAATTTCTCGAATGTCTTTTCCACTTCGGGATCCAATTCCGTGCGTTGCGGTTTCTTTACCGTAGGGTCGGCATAATACGAGATGTCCTGATAGTTGATTTCAGGCAGTTTAAGATGCCCCCATGTGGGCGGTGTCATCGTGAGCCAATGACGAAAGGCTTTCAGGCGGAAATCCAGTAGCCATTCGGGCTCACCTTTCTTCTGTGAAATGAGCCGCACCACATCTTCATTGAGTCCTTTGCCGATGATGTCGGTATGCACATCGGTGGTGAAGCCATATTCATACTGCTTTTCAACTGTCTGTCGTATCAGTTCGTTGCTCATCAGCGATGATATATGCTCAGAGTTTTTGCTTAATCGTTATCTCCTGGAATGTTTCGATGGTGTCTCCTGGCTGAATATCATTATATCCCACGAGTGAGATTCCACATTCAAAGTTGGTTGCCACCTCTTTGACGTCGTCCTTGAAACGCTTCAGCGCAAGGATATTGCCCGTATGCATCACGATACCATCGCGGAGCAGACGTGCCTTGTCTGTACGGTGTACCTTACCATCAACTACGTATGCACCTGCCACAGTACCAACCTTTGATATGTGGAATACATCGCGCACCTCTATCATGGCGGTAACCTCCTCTTTCGTAATCTTGTCAAGCATACCTTCCATAGCAGCCTTCACATCATCGATGGCATCATAGATGACAGAATATGTGTTTATTTCTACATTCTCATGTTCCGCCAGTTTGCGTGCTGCCACAGACGGACGCACTTGGAAACCGATAATGATAGCGTTATTGTCGGAAGCAGATGCCATCATGACATCATTTTCCGTGATTTGTCCTACGCCCTTCATTATGACATTCACCAGAATCTTGTCTGTAGACATCTTGATGAACGAGTCGGCAAGTGCCTCCACCGAGCCATCGGTGTCGCCCTTGACGATAAGGTTCAGTTCGTGGAATTCCCCGAGTGCTATACGGTGGCCTATCTCCTCGAGTGTCAGGCCCTTGGTTGTGCGCAGTCCCTGCTCACGCTGCAATTGCATACGTTTGTTCGTGATTTCCTTTGCTTCCTGTTCACTCTCCATTATGTGGAAACTATCGCCGGCTGTCGGAGCACCATTCAATCCTGTGATGCTCACAGCCTGTGACGGTCCTGCTTCGCTGACACGCTGGTTTCGCTCGTTAAACATGGCACGAACACGCCCCCAATACGTTCCGGCAAGCACGATGTCGCCCTGATGTAGCGTACCATTAGCCACAAGCACCGTACACACATTGCCACGGCCTTTTTCCATCGTTGACTCGATGACGCTACCGGTCGCTTTTCTATTAGGGTTGGCTTTCAGCTCGAGCATTTCGGCTTCAAGAAGCACCTTCTCAAGCAGTTCATCCACGCCGATACCTTTCTTTGCGCTTATCTCTTGACATTGATACTTACCGCCCCATTCTTCCACGAGCAGGTTCATCTGTGACAGGTCTTCACGTATTTTGTCAGGGTTTGCTCCCGGCTTGTCTATCTTGTTTATGGCAAACACCATAGGCACGTTTGCAGCCTGTGCGTGTGCTATGGCCTCGCGTGTTGTTGGCATCACACTATCATCGGCTGCGATGATGATGATGGCAAGGTCTGTCACCTGTGCACCACGGGCGCGCATGGCTGTAAATGCTTCGTGTCCCGGAGTGTCAAGGAAAGTGATTTGCTGTCCACTTTCGAGCGTCACGTTATAGGCACCGATGTGCTGCGTGATGCCTCCAGCTTCACCTGCGATGACGTGTGTCTTGCGGATATAGTCGAGCAATGAGGTCTTACCATGGTCCACATGTCCCATTACCGTGACTATCGGCGCACGTGTGACAAGGCTCTCCTCGTCATCCTCTTCCTCTGTTATAGCCTGTGACACTTCTGCACTTACGTATTCTGTCTTAAAGCCGAATTCATCGGCAACAATGTTGATTGTTTCCGCATCAAGACGCTGGTTGATAGACACCATCATACCGATGCTCATACATGTGCCTATGACCTTTGTCACCGGCACGTCCATCATCGTTGCCAACTCGTTAGCAGTCACAAATTCTGTCAGTTTCAGCACCTTGCTCTCTGCGCGTTCTGCTGCCAGTTCTTCCTGCATACGTTCACGCACGCCCTCGCGTTTTTCCTTACGGTATTTGACACCTTTCTTGTTCTGGTTTTTGGAGGTGAGACGCGCAAGTGTTTCTTTCACCTGACGTGCCACATCTTCCGAGTTTACCTCAAGCGGTTTAGGCTGTTGGCGTTTTTTGTTTTTCTTATCACCGTTGCCAGAGTTGTTGCTTTGACGGATAGCCTCATTGATATCGACCCTGCCCTGTGCGATGCGGGTACGTTTCTTTTTCTTTTCAGCATTGGCAGCCTGTTCCTGATGGAGTTTTTCCTCACGCTCCTTACGCTTTTCTTCTTTCGATTTCTTCTTCGGGCGTGTGCTTTGGTTGATGCTCGTCAGGTCTATCTTACCCATCACCTTCAGCGCAGGCACTTCCGGCACTACCGTCTCTATCTTTGTCGGCTCAGATGGTTTCTCAGCCTCTTTCTTAGTCTCTTTTGGAGCTTCTACGGTTGGTTGCTTGATGGCCTCTTTAGGATTGTCCTTCTGATGCTTATCTTTTTTACTGTCGGCTTTCGGTGCGTTTTCGGTTGCCTTTTCCTTCTTTTCAGCCTTTGTTTCTTCTACATTGGCTTTCGCTTTCTCTGTAGCCTTAGGCTTTTTGCCGACGTTTTCAAGGTCAATTTTCCCGACTGTCGTAAAGCCCTTTAACTCAGGTGCTGTGGTTTCTACTTTCTCCACTTTCTCCTTACGTTGCTGCAAGGCTTTACGCTGTTCCTCCTTCTGCTCTTCTTTCTTTTCTTTGTGCAGAGAGAGTATCTTTGCTGTTTTAGTGAGCATTTCCTTATCGCCACGGAATTCAGTCACGAGCATTTCATACTGCTCATCCGTGATTTTGGCATTCGGATTAGCTTCTATTTCGCTGTCGCCCTTCTTTTGCAGAAACTCAACAGCAGTCTGAATGCCGATATTCAGCTCTCTTAATACTTTGTTTAATCTAACACTCATCAAACACTATATTTTGCGTTACGTATTTATTCCTGTTCAAATTCTGCTTTAAGCACTTCCAAGAGATGGTCAACCGTTTCTTCTTCAAGGTCGGCATGTTCAACAAGCATTTTGCGTGGCGCGTTAAGTACTTGTTTTGCTGTGGTCAGTCCAAGGCTCTTAACCTGTTCGATCACCCACGTTTCTATTTCGTCAGCAAATTCATCGATGTAGATATCTTCTTCTTCATCATCGACGTCTTCGCGATATACATCAATCGTATATTCCGTCAGCATACTTGCCAGTTTGATGTTTTGTCCGCCACGACCTATTGCCAACGACACCTCTTCTGGCTTCATATATACCTCTGCTTTATGCTCTTCCTCATTGATGGTGATAGATGATATCTTAGCAGGATTCAATGAACGCTGGATATAGAGCTTAATGTTTGAAGTATAGTTGATGACGTCTATATTCTCGTTGCCCATTTCGCGCACGATGCCATGCACACGTGAGCCTCTTACGCCTACGCATGCGCCCACAGGGTCAATACGGTCGTCATAGCTTTCTACAGCCACCTTGGCACGTTCGCCCGGTATGCGTGACACTTTCTTTATCGTAATCAGACCATCTGCAATCTCTGGCACCTCTTCTTCCAGCAGACGCTCAAGGAATACAGGTGATGTACGTGACACGATAATCTTAGGATTACCGTTAGTGTTGTCCACCGAATGAACGACACAACGTACAGTCTCGCCCTTACGATAGTTATCGCTCGGAATCTGCTCGCTCTTCGGTAGTATCAGCTCGTTATTTTCATCATCCACGAGCAACACCTCACGCTTCCACACTTGATATACTTCGCCGCTCACTACCTCGCCCACACGCTCTTTATACTTATTATAAAGGTTGTCGTGTTCGAGTTCCAGAATCTTTGACGCAAGTGTCTGACGCAAGTTGAGGATGGCACGGCGTCCGAACTTGGTAAAATCTACTTCCTCGCTCACCTCTTCATCCACCTCGTAGTCGTCTTCAATCTTACGTGCCTCACTCAGTGAGATTTCCTTGTTTTCGTCTCTAACATTCCCGTCTTCCACAACGATACGATTACGGTGAATCTCGAAGTCACCTTTTTCAGGGTTTACGATGACATCAAAATTTTCATCGCTACCAAACATCTTCGACAGTACGTTGCGAAAACTGTCTTCCAACACACTGACCAGCGTTACACGGTCAATGTTTTTCATCTCCTTAAATTCTGCAAAGGTCTCAATCATGCTTGGACCTTCATTTTTTCTTGTTGCCATTATATTTAGTTTTTGTTTAGAATCTGTATTTCGTATATTTCACCTCGTTCATATTGAACACCTTGTCAACATCCACAAGGCGAGCTTTCTTTTTCCCTTCTTCTTTTTGTTTCTCCTGAACGGTTATGGTAAACTCCGGTGAATTGACCTCTTTGAGTATGCCACGGAGTTTCTTCCCATCCTCAGTGAGCACCTCCACCTGTTTGCCTGTATGGTTCTCGTATTGGCGCACCACTTTGAAAGGCTGTCCCAGACCGGCACTGCCCACTTCTAGTTCATAGTCTTCTTCATCACGGTTCAAATGTGCTTCGATGAATTTGCTCAACTCCACGCAGTCTTCTATCCACACACCATCCTTATGGTCTATTTCTACAACGATGCGTGCATTTGTGTCCACCTGTACATCTACGAGGAAATACTCACTTCCTTCGAGCCATTGCTCCACAAGGTCTGTAACAATCTGTTTGTCTATCATAATCTTTCTTTTCTATAAAGAAAATTGAGAAGCTCTTTTGCTGCGAGCCTCTCAACTTCCACCGAATCTGCGTGCAAAGATAACGCAAGACGAACACATAACAAAATAAAAAACGATTATTTTTTTTGAGTTGCAAGTCAAAGATGAGACATTTTGCAACCATATAAAAATCGTTTCTGACCATACTACGCCTCGAAGCTGAGCAACCGAAGCCTCGGTGTTAAACCAACGGAGCCTCCAAATTGTCACGACGATTTACTTAAATTGTCACGACGATTTACCCAACTTGTCACGACGATTTGACCAACTTGTCACGACGATTTGGAGGCTCCGAGCGGAAGATGGCGAGGCAACGTGCGATTTGGGTTTAATCTGCGAGCGTAAAATCTGACGAGAACTTAAATTTTTGCGTGCCCAATGCGCATATACGAGGAATAAAAAGCATGACTTAAAAAGGAATAAAAAGCAGAAAAATTTGTACTTTTGCAGAGAATTGAAAAAAATACCCACATAAAAAGCAAAAAACTAAACAAATAAAATCAAATAACAGAGAACATGAAACAGTACAACGGTGTGGTGGTGCCTATGGTGTCGCCAAGGAAAAAAGATGGTACAGCCGATGTCGAGGCTGTGGAGAGATTAGTGAATAACCTTGCCCAGTATGGTGTTGCGCCATTACTGCTGGGGACTACGGGCGAAGGACTGTCTGTACCTGTGGGAGAGGCTGTGAAGATGATTGCGGCAGCGAAGAAGGCGGCAGCAGGGCGAGTGATGGTGTATGTCGGATTGGGAGGCACCTGCATCAGCGACATCTACAAGACAGCAACACGATACATAGAGGCAGGAGCAGACGTCATGGCGGCAACATTGCCGGCATACTATGCACTCACACCGGAACAGATGTATGAATATTACAAGAATTTGGCAGACTTCCTTACTGTGCCGCTGATGCTTTACAACATCACTATTACGACACACATGAGCATACCGCTGGATATAGTGGAGAGACTATCGCACCATCCAAACATCGTTGGGATGAAAGACTCGGAGAACGACATACCACGCTTGGAAGAGTGCTTGCGAATGGTGGCGAAGCGTGATGATTTCTGTTATTTCTGCGGATGTGCAGCCAATTCGGCTGTGGCGCTGAAAAATGGTGCAGACGGCATCGTGCCGTCTGTGGGCAATTTCATCCCGAAGGCTTATCAAGACCTCTACGAGGCAGGTGTGCGTGGCGATGAGGCAGAAGCAGAACGTCTGCAGCAATACACCATCAACGTGAGCAAGATAAACACCACCGGGCTGACACTCGGTGAGAGCCTTGCCGGACTGAAGGTAATCTGCCATGAGCGTGGACTGTGCGACACGTATATGTGGGAGCCACTCACGGAACTTCCTGCTGACGTGGCAGAGAGAATGAGAAAAGACTCGGAGAAGATAGTATAATCGTATTTTTATATTTTATATTTTACATTGTACATTTATGATATGTGTTGCGTTAAAGCAATTATTTAATTTACGAATCTACAGATTTGAATCGTACAACATTTCATAATTGTACAACAGACAAAATAAATCGTACAAAATTTCATTACTATGGAAACAACATTACATTGGATAGACATGCTGATAGTCATCATTTCGGTGGTGGCTGCCATTGGTGTGGGAATATATTTTGCACACCGACAGAAATCCACGAATGACTATTACAAGGCAGGCGGACACATCCCGGCATGGGCTGTGGGAATGTCGATGTTTGCCACCATCATCAGTAGCGTGACATTCCTGGCATATCCGGGGAATGCGTATAAGGGCAACTGGATAAACCTCGTACAGGGGCTCATGGTGCCGATAGTGCTAGTGGGGTGCGTGTGGTTCATTGTGCCTCTGTTCCGCAGGGTCATCAAGTTGAGCACATACGAGTATTTTGAGCACCGTTTCGGTAAGATAGCACGCTATTGGAGTTCCATAGCCTTCCTGCTTGAACACTTCACGAAGATGGGTGCCGTGCTGTACCTGATGGGGCTTGCAGCAACAACATTCCTCGGCGTGGATATTCAACTCATCATTATCATCATAGGAATAACCGTCATCCTGCTGACCTACCTTGGCGGTATGGAAGCCATCGTCTGGATGGACGTGGTGCAGGGTTTCTTGCTTATCCTCGGAGGTGTATTGGCAATAGGCATACTCATCTACCTCACAGACGGTGGACTGGGAGCTATCTTTCAGGTGGCAGCCGAAAACACGAAGATAGACGTGGGACCATACGATTGGGATTTCCAGCAGAAGACGTTCTGGGTGCTGGTGTTCAACGGCATGTTCTATGCCTTGCAGAAATACGGCACAGACCAGAGTATGGTGCAGAGATACCTCGTGGCAAAAGATGAGAAGAGCGCGAAGAAAGCCACCTATCTGGGTGTGGCACTTAGCGTACCTACATGGACACTATTCATGTTTGTAGGCACTTGCCTCTTCGTATATTACAACCTTAATCCGTCACTTCTGCCGGAGGGGATAAAGGCAGATGGTGTGTTCCCACACTTCATCGCCACACAGATGCCGATAGGACTTGCCGGACTCATCGTGGCAGCTCTCGTGGCAGGAGCCATATCTACGATTGATGCCGACGTGAACTGCATCTCGGCAATTATAGTCGAAGATTATTATGGCAAGATGAAGAAGAAAGCCACCGACCGTCAGAAACTCACCTGTGGACGCATAGCAGTACTCGTTGTGGGTGCAGCCTGCATAGCCTTGGCGTTGATATTCAACGAGATGGGTAACGAGAGCATCCTCGATTCCTTATTTGTGCTCTATGCCATCATATCGGCAGGTATCGTCGGAATACTCGTGCTCGGCATCTTTACACGCCGTGCCAACTGGAAAGGACTCTACATCGGACTGGCTGCTACTCTGCTGTTCACCATCTATGCGTTGCTCACAGGAGCAGCTGCAGGCGACAGCGAACCGATACTCAACCTTGGCAGTTGGAACTTCACGCATCATAAGATGATGCTCGGCGTATATTCACACATCGTAGTGATTGTGGTGGGCTACATCGCAAGCCTCTTCTTCCATGAAGCACCGGCAGAGAAATACCTCACCGTCTATGCTTTCCTTGAAGAGCGCAGAAAGGCAAAGAAAGGATAGTGGCTAAATTGGGCTACGGTAAAGATATTTAAAAGAAAAGAAGATGAAATCAATAACATTGATGCAACCACAGAAGATAGTCTTCGGAACAGGTTGTATGCAGCAGTTCTGTAAGGACTATCTTGCAATGAGGCACAGGCGGCTGTTTATATTGACCGCACCTGTTTTGAGGGCTATGGTTGAAGAATCCATCCGCCCACTCGAAGGAATTGAAATAGAGATTTACGATGATATTAACGCCGAACCATCGTTGACCGACTTCTACAAGGTGTTGCAACGTGCACAGGCATTTGATGCCGATAGCGTCGTGGGCATCGGTGGCGGTAGTGTACTCGACCTTGCCAAGTTGGTGGCAACATTGTTGCACAGCGAGCAACGGGCAGAAGACCTCTTCGGGAAAGGTCTCGTCAATGGGCGTGGCGTATGGTTTGCTTGTGTGCCGACAACGGCAGGCACGGGTTCGGAAGTCTCGCCAAATGCCATCTTGCTTGACGAGCGCGACAACCAGAAAAAAGGTATCGTCAGCGAGCACCTGATGGCAGATGTGGCTTATATTGATCCGCAACTGACATGGACAGTGCCAGCAAAAGTGACGGCAGAGACAGGCATGGACGCGCTTACACACTGTATTGAGGCATTTACGAATAAATTTGCTCATCCGCTTGTGGATATGTACGCAAGGATGGGCATCAGTCTGATTGCATCCCACCTGCTACGTGCCGTAAAAGATGGGAAAGACGTTGAGGCACGTGAGGCAATGGCACTCGGAAGTATGTACGGAGGCTTATGTCTCGGACCAGTGAACACGGCAGCAGTACACGCTCTGTCATATCCTATCGGGGGAGAGTTCCATAAGAGTCATGGGCTGTCAAATGCCATACTGTTGCCAACCGTGATGCGTTTCAACACCCCTTCCAATGTGAAGAAATATGCTGAGGTAGCTCTTGCATGCGGATGCAAGGCTGGAATGACAGATGAGGAAACAGCAGAGCATGGTGTACGGTTTATCGAACAACTGTCGAAGGACTGTGGCATACCGCAGACTCTATCAGAGATAGGCATACCGCAGACGGCTGTTGACGGCATGGCAAAAGCCGCGATGGATTGTCAACGCTTGCTTCAGAACAATCCACGCGAAGTGACGGAGCAGGACTGCCGTAATATTTATAATTCGCTATATTAAATAAGGAGTCAAATGAGAATCCCTAAATTAGCAATAACGATGGGCGATGCTGCCGGCATCGGACCGGAGATAATCGTCCGCGCATTGAGCGAGGAGGAGACCTATAGGAAATGCCATCCTGTGGTGACAGGTGATGCCGAAGTGATGCAGATGGCTGTGGAGCAGTTAGGCTCACCGCTCAAGATAAACGCTATAGAGAATGTCAGCGAGGCACGGTTTGAATATGGTGTTATTGACGTCATCGACCTGCATTGTGTGGATATGACCACCTTCCGCCAGGGAGTGGTGCAGGCACAATGCGGAGATGGTGCATTCCGATATGTGAAGAAAGCCATCGAACTGGCAATGGCAGGTGAAGTAGATGGCACTGTAACAGCTCCTCTAAACAAAGAGGCTTTGAACTTGGCAGGGCATCATTTCGATGGACATACCGAGATTTACGCCCATTTTACCAATACAAAGAAATATGCCATGCTGCTTGCAGACAAGTTTCTGCGCGTGATACACGTCTCGACACATGTGCCATTGCGTGTGGCTTGTGACCGCGTGAAGAAAGCACGCATCATCGAGGTGACAGAACTCATAAGTGATGCCTGTCAGCAGTTCGGTATCCCACATCCACGCATAGGTATAGCAGGGCTGAACCCTCATGCTAGTGATGGCGGACTGTTCGGTGATGAAGAGATGAAAGAGATTATTCCGGCTGTAAACGAACTTAAAGGAAGAGGGTTTGACGTGACAGGACCCGTACCGCCTGACTCATTGTTTGCTAAGGCACGTTGCGGACAGTTTGATGGTTGTGTGGCAATGTATCACGACCAAGGACATATACCGTTCAAAGTATGCGGTTTCCAGTGGGATGAGAAGACTGGCAAGATGCAGAGTGCCGAAGGCGTGAACATCACACTGGGCTTGCCGATAATCCGTGTATCGGTGGACCATGGTACGGCTTTCGATGTGGCAGGAAAAGGTATAGCTTCCCCATCAGCGATGTTGCTGAGTATTGACTATGCAGCAAAGATGGCTTTATCAAAAATGGAAAAATGCTGATAATTGCCGATGATCTGACAGGAGCAGCGGAGGTTGCTGCAATGGCACCCAAGGGGGCTGTAGTGGTGGCGACCAACACACGGTCGATGACAGAAAATGATGCCATCGTGGAGACTCAGCGCGTAATCGCGCCACGACTCACAACAAATACTCCTGTGAGCGAGATATTCAAGAAAACAGACTCTGCACTGCGTGGTCATATTGTTGCCGAACTTCAATGCCTCATGCAGATGCTGAATGCGAAAAAATGCCTGTTGATTCCACAGAACCCTACGCGCAGAAGAGTCATCACAGAAGGGCAATACAGGATAGATGGCGTCTTGTTGCATGAAACAGGTTTTAGAGACGACCCGGAATATCCCATCACCTCATCACGAGTTGAAGACTTGCTTCGGGGAGCCCGTTATCTGCCACTTGATGCACCACTGCAGGAGGGAATAAACATTGCTGAAGCCACGTCGTTGGACGACATCAAGACACAACTCCACAAGAGTGATGATGAGATATTACTGGCAGGTGGTGCTGATTTCTTTGGACTGATAACCACTAGTGCAACACGTCAGATACGAGTGAAGGACTGCCTTACGAAACGTATAATAATCGTACAGGGCAGTACGCTTAGCAACAATCTTAGAGAGACGGATTTCTACAAGACACATAACTTCAACTACTGCCCGATGCCTGATGATGTGTTTCGCGGAGCAGAGCGTACTGATTGGGCTTGCCACAAGGGAAATGTGTGCTTGTGTATAGGACATAAGGAGAAGGGAGATGCCAACCATCTGAAGATGATGATGGCTGCTGCAACAACAACTCTTATCGAGCGTACAAATAATACCATATCAACACCGCTTACACTCATCATTGAGGGGGGAGCAACAGCATTTGCCACGCTGATGCTTTTGAAATGGTACGACCTTGAACTGTTGGGGCAGTTGGCACCGGGAGTCGTAGCTCTGCGTCATGGAGAAGACACTGCCATCTTGAAGCCCGGCAGTTATCCGTGGGGCAAGGAACTGTTTGAATAGAGCTTAATTATTGTGTCGTTGACTATAGACATTTGACCAAAAAAGATTATTAAATAGATAAAATGGGTAAAAGATTGCTTGGAATAAGTCCGCTGATAGTTTTTATAGTGTTTTACTTCGGTGCATCCATTATTGCTAATGACTTTAGTAAAGTGCCGATCGCTGTGGCATTTCTGGTGGCATCAATATATGCCGTTTGCATAACAGGGGGCATGAGTCTGCCTGACAGGGTGCGCACCTACGGGCGTGGAGCCGGCACGACGAAGATGATGTTCATGATATGGATATTCGTCATTGCAGGAGCATTCTCAAGGTGTGCGCAGGAGATGGGTTGTATCCAGGAATCTGTGGATTTTATCCTAAATGTCCTTCCCACCAACATGATATACGTCAGCATCTTCATAGCAGGATGCTTCATCTCAATGGCAACAGGTTCGGGATTGGGGTCTATCGTGGCTGTTGCACCTATTGCCATTGCCGTGTCGGAACAAACGGGCACCAGCACCCCTATGATGTGTGCGTTGGTGGTTTGTTCGGCAATGTTCGGCGACAATCTGTCTTTTATTTCCGACACGACCATCATAGCCACTACCACACAGGGATGTGCATTGAAAGATAAGTTCAAGACAAATTTCTGGATAGTCATCATACCTGCTTTATGCACGTTAGGACTATATTATTATATCGGACAAGGCATAACTGCGAAACCACCGATGGGCGAGGTGGAATATGTAAAGATCATTCCTTACGTACTGGTGCTTATACTCGCAATCAGTGGTGTGGATGTACTGATAACACTTACGACAGGCATCGTAGTGTGTGGCATATTAGGTTTGGTGTGTGGCAGTTTTGATTTCTATGGATGGATGAATGCCATAGGAAGCGGTATAGAGAGCATGGGCAGTATTACCCTCATAGTGCTGATGGCAGGAGGTCTGATGGCACTCATAAAACACAATGGCGGTATTGATACGCTTCTGTCAGTATGTACAAAGTTTATAAGAGGCAGACGCAGTGCCGAGGCTTCTATATGTGTGCTTACCGGTTTGCTGTGTATCTGTACGGCAAACAACACTATTGCTATCATGAGTGTTGCCGACATTACGAAAGGCATAGCAACGAAATACAAGATTGCTCCACGCAAGGCTGCCAGCCTGATGGATGTAAGCTCTTGCATCATTCAGGAAGTAATCCCTTACAGTGCCCACCTGCTTGTGGTGGCGAGTCTGGCAAAAGGCGTATTCACGACAGATATCATACCATACGTCTATTATGTGATGTTCCTTACGGTAAGCGTACTTATATGCATTATTTTCAATATTCCAAGGGTGAAATATACGCCACCCTCTACACCTTAACCTCCGATGCTGACAATTCCGAATGGCGAAGGAGCAGAGATATGATATGGCCATAACTTTGTAGGCGTATCATCATCGCTGATGCCGTTCATCAATAGGTTGTATATCTTATGGCATTTGTCGCAGATTACTGATGTCTCCGAATGCCAATTTAGGGTGATATATCGTCCTGAAGACTCATAGCAGTAACGGCACATCCCATCGTATGCTACAGGGCGTTCGTTGAGTGTACTATAACCGATAATGATACACTCATTTCCACCGAGTGCATAGCGGGCGAAGTTTTCTTTCTCAGTGGTGATAGGCACATCCTCCGATGTGCTCTTTGTGTCGAGAATACAATAATTCACTTTCCCGCTGACTTTCTTTCTCACTCTCACGAAGGTGTTGCTGTATGGCGTCAGTGCCGAAGCCATTAGTTCATTCAGATGAATAGAGTTGTCAAAACAGAAAAAACATGGGAAAGGCGAGCCATATTCAAAATCGATAGAACATGACGACAGCATGAAGATGCAAATAATAATAGATAATTTATATTTCATAATTAAAGGCTGTTAAATATTTATCATTGACCTTAATAATTCCATACACCGCTACCCACATGGTGTACCGTGCCGTCAGGGGCGGTAATGTCGGCATCACACCCGACAGGGATAGACACCACCATACCAAGTTCTGACCGTGCCACAGCCACCTTGCCATAGAGCGTCTCGATGGTGGCCATGACAGACTTTACATCGCCCCACAGATGTGGTGCAATGACAAGATGGCGCATGCCGTATGTGTTGTCTTTCTGCCAGATGCCTGCCATCGACTTGAAAAGCCATTCATCTAATTGCCCCATCATAAAGTGGTTCCATGAAGTACCATTGCGCGGGTCCCATTGCTCGGTGAGGGTCGTTGCTCCCTGTTGCATGACAAAGCCATAGCCAGGGGCTTCGTTGTGGTTGAACATCTTATAAACGAGGCTGTCCATACCCTCGCGTGCAAGTGTCTGGATAAGGTAGCGGTTGCCCACATCGCCTGTGGTAAGCCTGTTTCCATGTGCAGCGATCTCCTCAATGAGTTTCTGTAGCACCGCATCGTGCCTGTCACCCGTGATGCCGAGGAAGAGTGGCAGAGCAAGCGATGTTTGCGACCCCCTGCCATAGATGCACGAGTCGGGTTTGTAGAAATTTTTATTGAACCTTGTCACGACATCCTCGCAGAGAGTAGCGTAATGGCTGGCATCACCATATTCGCCCACCATCTGTGCCGCACGTTGGATGAGTTGCAAGTCGTAGATGTAATGTGCTGTTGCCACCAACGACACGGGAGTATTGCGCGAGAAGCCCGACTTCCATGGGCCGTAGTCGTACCAGTCGCCCAACCCAAAATCCAGTATGCCGTCTTTTGCCCTTGAGGTAAGATAATCTACATAGCGTTTCATCGCTACATAATTATCCACGATGAGCGTGGAGTCACCATAGTGGTCGTAGTACATGAACGGCAGAATGACTAATGCCGAACCCCATTCCGGAGAGTCGTCAAACAGATTTCCGAAACTCACATATTGTGGAGCCGTCGTTGGTACCATGCCATTATCCTTCTGTGTGTCCGTGATGTCGCGAAGTATCTTTGGCAGATAGGTGGTCATGTTATAGTTGTATAACAGGCTTGGTCCGTTGAGATGGTCCTGCTCCAGCCATCCGAGTTTCTCACGATGCGGACAGTCGCTCAGTACTGCCTGCATGTTGCTGCGCTCGGCGCGTTCAATGAGTCGGTGTGTGTCGGTGAATAGCGTACTGCCACAACGGAATGTACTTACCTCCTCTGCCGAATTGTAAACGAAACAACTGTTCAGCGAGTATATCACCGGCAGTCCGTCGGGATTAGGCTCGCCTTGCATCACAGCACCCTCCACCTGTATGTACTGAAAACCATAGTAGGAAAAACGCGGATGCCAGAGGTCTATACCGTCGCCACGCAACGTATATTCATAATAATGCGGACGGCCTGTCTCGCGTTGCGCCACTGCCCCATGCTCTGTCAGTCGCTCACCGACATAAATTGTTACCTTCTGCCCGCGCTTGCCCGAGATGCTTATTTCTGGAAAGCCTGCAAGATTCTGCCCCATATCGGCAACGAAAGTCGTTGGGCTGATAGATGTGCGTTTCATTTCTTTTGCCACATCAGCCATTGCCGACAGAGGAAGATAATGCCATGATTTCACAGGGTAACGCTCCATGACTTTTACGGGCGGTGCTGTCTGCACGGTGAGTTTTCCTGCAGGACCTTCCGTGAGGCACACATCGTGCCATTCTTCCTGCCCTTCCATCGTAGCATCATAACTTTCTCCACCATAGATACTGTTAAACGTAATAGGGGAGAGGCACCATTGCCACGTCTCATCACTCCTGATGGTCTGCACACTACCATCGGCATAGGTGATCTTCAGCATACAGAGCATCTGTGGCGGACCGAAACTGGTCTGCAATTTGCTGTATCTTCCCAATGCTTGCACATTGAAGAATCCATTGCCGAGGAGTACTTCTATACGGTTCCTTGATGTGGATTGCAGATGTTGTTTCACGTCTAGGACGTTGTAATACACCGTCTTGGAGTATTCACTCCACAATGGTGCAAATTCAGCATCGCCCACCTTGTTTCCGTTTATCTGCAACTCATAATGTCCCATCCCTGTGATATACATTACGGCATCGGAAATATTACGCTTCGTCATGAAGTCTTTTCCGAGGATGATGCTTCGTGCCGAGAGTGTATCTACCTCCTTCCATTTCACCTGAAACGTGTCTTTCTTGAAAACGGTGTTTGCCCATCTTCCGTCCGGTATGCGTGCCTGTCGGCGTGTGATGGCTCCTATCCAGTGCCCCTCAATACTATCGGGCATTATGCGCACGTCCTGTTCACGGCTCCACTGTGATATTGCATCGTTTCTGTCCCATACGCGTACCTTCCACGAATATCCATATTTGTTGTACGGCAAGCGTGGCAACAACACTAACTGGCTGTTATCACTTATTATCTTTTGACTGTCATAAATTTGTTTACATGTAACGCGCTCGCTGACGACTATCTGATAGGCGGTCTGACGATTCTCATTCGAGTCAGCCACCATCTTCCATCCCACGCGCACATCACTATCCACCAATGCCATCGCGCCTTTCTGGTGATTGCAACTGACATCGGTGATGTGTATCATACCTTGTGCTGCGACATGACACACTATTGCCGACAGCACAAAAATAATCAACTTAGGATAAGTGTGGTTCATAATTTATATTTCCTGCTTTTACCGTCATATCTTATCTCTTGCGGTGTGCCACCTGCCACACTCACATGGAAGGTTCGGGCAATGGGCATACCAGAAAATTCTCCTTCCCGTCTGCCTATAGTGAGAGTGCGCGACTTGTCATTCCACATCAATCGAATAGTACTGTACTTGCCTTTTTCGTAGTTGTAGTTATCGCCCTCGTCCTCGTAGAGAGTAAACTCGGCATTTTCACCAGGATAGACCACAATATCAACATTATCATATCTATTCTCGCCCGCATACTGTACGGCAGGACCAAGCGTAAGTATTGAACCTGCCTTAACAAAAAGTGGGGAATGTGCGAGAGGAGCGTCCGCCATTATCTTTTGACCGCCGGTGATAGGAGTAGAAGAAGGATTCCAGAAGTCGTACCATCTTGCACCGGCAGGAAGATAAACCTCATACTGCATCTTGTGCGACCAGTCTGTTGGCGTGTTGGCCATTGATTTCTCACTAGTGAAAAGAGGGGTAAGAACAGGACAGACAAGAATGTTATGACCGAACATGAACTCGCGGTTGTTGTTCCACGTATTACGGTCAGAACGGAAATCCATGAACAAGGCACGCATATATGAATCATCATTTCGGCTCACCTGCCAAGCCTGACTATATATGTAAGGCAGGAAACGGTAACGCAACTTTACGGCACCGAGAAGGGCATCGTAAACCGCTTCGCCATCCTTACCATAGTAATAAAGTTCCCTATACTGCTCTGTGCCATGGCTACGCATCATCGGACAGAATGCCCCGAACTGCATCCATCGCACGTAAAGTTCCTGAAACTTCGGATTTTTATGCCCCGTATAAGAACCTTTCACGTTGTGTCTTCCTGCAAAGAAACCACCTATATCAGTATTAATATTCGGGTTGGCTGTGAGCGTATGGTTAAGACAGAGTGGCACCTGCGCACGGAACGCTTCCCATGTGGATCCTATGTCGCCACTCCATGATTGTGCCCCTGTGCGTTGCTGACCGGCAAAGAACGATCGCGTGAGGATAAATACGCGCTTTGTGGAATCTACGGCACGCTGACTGTCGTAAACGCCACCAACAGTCTGCAAAGAGTATGCGTTGCGCAAGGAACGGTAAGAGACCTTGTTCTCATTAGTTAGCGGATTTACGTCATCGTTGAGGATAACCTCGTCCAGATCAGAGTCCTTGAAGGAATGATGGTCGGGGTCAGTAGAGTCCATCCACCATGCATCAATACCCATCTTGTGCATATTACTTAAATAACGCCAATAAAGGTCACGAGCCTCCTTGGCAAATGGATTATAGCATTTCACGCCCGAAGGGTAGTCCATGCGCGGAGGCCAAAATGAGAGTCCCGACTGTGGCCATGTCTCGAAACCGAGCAGGAGCCCTTTCTCTTTAAGTTCCCTAAACTGCTTTGTTTCTGGACCGAAGGAAGCCCAGATAGAGATTGTCATGTGGACATTATGCTTATGCACCTCATCAATCATTGTCTGTGCATTAGAAAACTCGTCGTTGATAAATTCCATGGCATTCCACGTGTAGTTAGAACCCCAGTATTGCCAGTCTTGGATGATTCCATCGAAAGGTACACCGAGTCGGCGATAGTTACGCACCACCTCAAGCAGTTCAGCAGAACTCTTATATCTCTCCCTGCTTTGATGGAAACCGAATGTCCACAGCGGACTCATAGGCACTTTGCCCGACAAGTGACGCATCTCTTTGATAACGCCATCAGCAGGCGACACACCCTTCGCTCCACCATACATAAAATAATAATCCTCCATATTCCCGACCTCACTTTCAAGACTTATATCTCCGCGAGTCCCCTCTTTCGGAGTGATGAACCGAGTTGGCGAATAGTTGTCCCAAAAGACACCATAACCCTTTATGGACTGGTAGAAATGAGCGTAGTCATTAAGGTTGGTCTGAATCATATATTCATTATCGCCTCGCTGGCTCATCTTACCGTTTTGAATCATGCCGACACCATAAATGCCCTCATCAGGCTCGCACGAGAAGCATTGCTTCACCCGGTATGCCCCCCTGTCTGGTCCTTCCGTGATGGGTGTAAACGAATGTTCGCCTTCCGACATCAGCACATTACCTTTATTATCCGCAAAGGAAACACGCCCATCTCGCACCTTCACCGTGAGAATGGATGATTTATAGACTTTTTCATCGCCATTTGTACTTATCCGTATCTTAACCTTTTCCGGTTTTGCGATGACAACAAGCGATCTTTTGGCCACCTCCGTCTTCTTACTTCCTGCGTTCCTTACGATGCGTACAGTACTCGGAGTGTAGAATTCCACCTTTTGCGCCCACCCTGCGGAAAAGGCAAACGACATAATAATGATTAATAGCTTCTTCATAAACTGCAATATATGGATTGCTTCATTTCCTAAATTAGGCAATAAAGGTAAGGTAAATCTTGCATATTACAAAATTCAGACAGGCAAAGTGGGATAGAAGAGCAAGGATAAGGAAAATAAGGAAAATCAGGATAAGGAAATCATAAAATCACACCATATTAATAAGGTACGCGCGCACGCGCGCGAGGGGAAAGACAGTTATGAGTTATAAAATATAAGTTATAAGTTATCAAACAGAAATCGGATTTCCATCGTTGGCATCTCGTATAACCATCGTTGGGGTCTCGTATAACCATCGAAGGGATGCTATTGAGCACATCAGGAAAGCCCCTCGATAGCATCGCGACACCCCCTCAACGGCATCGGAGAATCCCCTCGATTGGAATAGGTGCTCCGCGACTTTGGACGAGGAGAAACGCGCCTTTGTTTGACCTCTCACAAACGATGGGAAGACGAGGCACTAACGAGCGTTTGTCAAGGCCTAAACGAGCGTTTGTCGAAGCCCAATCGAGCGCTTGTCGAAGCCTAAACGAGCGTTTGTCAAAAAGCAATTGAGTGTTTGTGTTAAAAAACTTTAATTGATAAATAATTTCTTTCAAACATTTTGTTGTTGATAAATATTCTCATACCTTTGCATCCGCTATTAAGCATTGGGCGTTTAGCTCAGCTGGTTTAGAGCATCTGCCCTACAAGCAGAGGGTCGGCGGTTCGAATCCGTCAACGCCCACAAGGTATAAAACCAACTCGGAGAGGGGTCATAAAACCCCTCTTTTTGTTTTTTAGGATATTTGAATATCAGTCAATACTATTTAAGAATTCAACCAGCCGCGAGGCTGGGCTAAAACTGGATAACAATGGATAACGAAGAGAAGAAGATGACTGGGCAGCAGGAGGAGATGCGTCCTCGCCGTCCAAGGGTTGTTCGTGCTGAAAGAGTATCATACGGCAACAATCAACAGACACAGCGAACTTATCGCCCGCGCGTAGAGAATGACTACGACAATGACCGCCGACAGACGGAATATCGTCCGCGTCGTCAGTATGGCTATGGCAACGAAGATGGCTATCAGCCACAGGGCAACCGCCAGCCAAGGGAAGGCTATCAACCGCGTGGCGACTATCACTCAAGGGAAGGCTATCAGCCACGCCGGCAATATAATTATAATGATGAGAGCCGTGGCGAATATACACCACGTAATTCCTATGGCAGACCGCAGGGAGGCTATCAGTCGCGCGGAGGCTATGGGCAGAACCGTGGCAGATACCAGAATAACAGACCATCACGCGGCTATCAGCCACGTGGAGAGTATAATCCGAATAATAAATATTCTTTCAAGAAGAGGATAGAATATAAGGAAATAAACACCGACCCGGATGCAGAATTGCGCTTGAATAAGTTTCTGGCAAATGCTGGAGTCTGCTCACGTCGTGAAGCTGACCAGTTTATACAGGCAGGAGTGGTGAGCGTAAATGGGCAGATAGTCACGGAATTGGGTACGAAGGTGAAACGCTCTGATGAAGTGCGTTTCCATGACCAGCCGGTGAACATGGAGAAGAAGCTCTATGTGCTACTGAACAAGCCAAAGGATTATGTTACGACTGTTGACGATCCGCAGCAACGCAAGACTGTCATGGAACTGGTGTCAAATGCCGGTAAAGAAAGAATCTATCCTGTGGGACGACTTGACCGCAACACTACGGGTGTGTTGCTCCTTACGAATGATGGCGAATTGGCATCAAAGTTGACGCATCCAAGATTCCTGAAGAAGAAAGTATATATGGCGAAACTCGATAAGAATATCACGAAACATGATATGGAACAGCTTATCATGGGTATTCAGCTTGAGGACGGAGAAATACATGCTGATCAGATAGAATATGCCAAGCCGGATGCAAAAGACGTGGTCGGCATAGAGATACATAGTGGGCGTAACCGTATCGTGCGCCGTATGTTTGAGGCTGTAGGGTATAAGGTGCTGCGCCTTGACCGCACTATGTTTGCCGGATTGACGAAGAAGAACCTGCGTCGTGGTGATTGGCGTTACCTCACAGAGCAGGAAGTGGATATGCTCCGTGCCGGTGCGTATGAATAAGTAACGGAAAAACAATATGAAAATGGAAAAGATAAAGAGAACGAAGGTGGTTGACGTGCTGAAGATGGACTGCTTCGGGACGATTGTAAACGTGCGCGGATGGGTGCGTACAAAACGCGGTTCAAAGGCTGTGAGCTTTGTGGCACTGAACGATGGTTCGACAATAAAGAATGTGCAGATAGTGATAGATGCTGACAAGTGCGATGAGGAACTGTTGAAACTCCTTACCACAGGAGCATGCATAAGTGTCAACGGGGAACTGGTGCAGTCGCAGGGCGCAGGTCAGGCTGTGGAGATTCAATGCCGTGAGTTGGAGGTGCTTGGCACATGTGGTGCAGACTATCCGATGCAGAAGAAAGGGCAGAGCTTTGAGTTCATGCGTGAACATGCCAATATGCGTCTGCGTACAAACACTTTCGGTGCCGTGATGCGTATCCGTCATAATATGGCAATGGCAATACACACCTATTTCCATAATCATGGCTATTTCTATTTCCATACTCCGCTCATCACAGCGAGCGACTGTGAGGGTGCAGGCAATATGTTTCAGGTGACAACGAAGAATCTCTACGACCTGAAACACGATAAGGATGGAAAGATCATCTATGATGATGATTTCTTCGGTCAGCAGACATCACTCACCGTTAGCGGACAGCTCGAAGGAGAACTGGGAGCAACAGCATTGGGTGCAATTTATACGTTTGGTCCTACGTTCCGTGCCGAGAACAGCAATACCCCACGCCATCTGGCTGAGTTTTGGATGATAGAGCCTGAGGTGGCTTTCATTGACCTTGCTGACTTGATGGATATCGAAGAGGACTTCATAAAATACTGTGTGCAGTGGGCTCTTGATAACTGTATGGACGACCTGGAGTTCCTCAACCAGTTTGTGGATAAGGGTCTTATTGAGCGCCTAAAAAGCGTACTTGGCACTGACTTTGTGCGCCTGCATTATACCAAGGGTATTGAAATCCTGCAGGAGGCTGTGAAGAAAGGACGTAAGTTTGAATTTCCTGTAGAGTGGGGATGCGACCTTGCATCAGAGCATGAGCGTTATCTAGTGGAAGAGCATTTCGGTAAGCCTGTCATCATGATTGACTATCCAAAGGAGATAAAGGCCTTCTATATGAAGATTAACGAGGACGGTAAGACGGTGCAGGGCACAGATGTGTTGTTCCCGCAGATTGGCGAGATAATCGGTGGCTCGGTGCGCGAAGAAGATTACGATAAACTGATGTCAGAGATTGACCGTCGTCATATCCCAATGAAGGATATGTGGTGGTATCTAGAGACGCGCAAGTTCGGCTCTTGTCCTCATGGCGGTTTCGGTCTCGGTTTCGAGCGTCTGATACTCTTTGTCACTGGTATGCAGAATATCAGGGACGTCATCCCGTTCCCACGCACACCAAAGAGTGCTAATTTCTAAAATTGTTAAAGGCTAAGAGCAAGGGTCGGGAGTCAACAGCGCAAAGCACTTGACTGTTGGCCCTTAATCATATAGGCGATGAAGATTGAGATTGACGAAAGTAGCGGTTTCTGTTTCGGTGTGACAACAGCCATCAATAAAGCCGAAGAACAACTGGCAGAAGGTGCGTGTCTGTATTGTCTGGGTGATATTGTGCATAACGGAATAGAGTGTAACAGATTGCGGCGTCTGGGGCTCATCACCATTGACCATGAGGAGATGCAGCGTCTGCATAATGCTAAGGTCTTGCTGCGTGCACATGGCGAACCGCCTGAAACATACGCTTTGGCACGTGAGAACGAGATAGAGATCGTTGATGCCACATGCCCTGTGGTGCTACAACTTCAGCGCCGTGTGCGGAAGGAATGGCAAAAGATAAACGAAACGCAGGCGCAGATTGTGATTTTCGGTAAGCGCGGACATGCCGAAGTGTTGGGATTGGTCGGGCAGACGGAAGGGCATGCTATTGTAGTGGAAAATATAGAAGACGTCAAGACGAAACTGGATTTCAACAAAGATATAGTCCTTTTCAGTCAGACCACTAAATCCCTCGTTGAGTTCCGCGCCATAATAGACTATATACAGACGCATATCTCGGGTACAGCCAGTTTCCGCAGTTATGACACGATTTGCCGTCAGGTGGCAAACCGTATGCCGAACATCAGCAGTTTTGCCAAACGTCATGACCTCGTGCTCTTTGTTGCCGGGCGCAAGAGCAGTAATGGGCATGTGCTCTATGAGGAATGCTGTCGCATAAACCCTTGTACAAAACTTATTGAAGGTCCGGAACAGATAAAAAAGGAATGGCTGGAAGGTGTAGAGACAATCGGAATATGCGGAGCCACATCCACACCTAAATGGCTGATGGAAGAATGTCAGAAGAAGATAGAGACCCTTTGCATGAGCCATTCATCCTGCTCTTCCAGCGTCATGTGACTGTTGTCAAGCTCTATGGCATCGTCTGCCTTACGCAGAGGGCTCACCTCGCGATGTGAGTCAATATAGTCACGCTCCTGTACGTTTTTCAGTATTTCATCAAAAGAGACATTCTGCCCTTTTGCTTGCAATTCATCATATCGCCGTTTAGCACGTACTTCGGCTGATGCCGTGACAAAGATTTTTAGTTCTGCATTGGGGAATACCACCGTGCCTATGTCGCGTCCGTCCATCACGATGCCTTTTTCGCGCCCCATCAACTGTTGTTGTGCCACAAGGTGTTTGCGCACAAAAGGCAAGGTTGCTATAGGACTTACGTTTGACGAAACCCGTAACGAGCGTATCTCACTCTCTACGTTCTCTCCGTTAAGATGAGTCTCCGGAGTTCCCTGTTCGTTCATCCTGAATGTGATGTGGCAGGTGTCCAATGCTTGGTGTAATGATTCTGTGTCTATTTTGTCTTTGGCGATAAAGCCATTTTGTAGCGCAAATAATGTGACGGCACGGTACATTGCACCAGTATCGATATATACATATCCCAATCGCTTTGCCAACTGTTTTGCCATTGTGCTTTTGCCACAGGATGAATATCCGTCTATGGCGATGATTATCTTTTTCATAATGAATAACTCAGGTTAATGAGGAATGATGATGATGAGATGTGATATTTTGCATAAGCCATCTGCATCTTGAAGCGTTTCAACTCCAATCCGGCACCGAATGACCATCCTGCACCGTGGTTGCTCCCGTCCACCAATTCCATCTCTGCTGCACGCTTGAAATTGTATGCAGCACAGAGATAGAAAGAATTACCAAGAAGAACATCCGTGCCGACTATGAAATGCTCAATCAACTTGTCATACGTCCAGTCAGTAATATCGACGAAAGTGACAGACGGACGGAATGGTGCTCCTTTAAGACGTTTTGTAATGCCGAGCGACATATTGAAAGGTATCTTCTCGTAAGTGTCGTCGTAGGCTTTAAGTTGACCACCGAGGTTTCTTGCCACTAAGGATGCAGAGAAATCATTTTCCCCGTTGAAATAATTAAGCCCTAAGTCAACGCCCATCGCAAACGAGTTGTATCCTCCGATATGCGAATAGATGCCTTTTGCAGTCACACCGCCCACAAGGCGGTCTGTAAGGTTGTATGCAAAAGCGGCGGAGAGTGAAACGTCATTTGCCGAAAACGTGCCAAGCTCGATATTGTCAGCAGTGGTCTCTTTCATTGAACCATAGTCAATGAACTGCGCTCCGAAACCTATGGTGGAACGCTGTGACATCACCTTCGTAAATGATGCACTGCCGGTGACGCTACCTTGCATATAGGTCATGAAATTGAGGTTTATGGTCTTGTCGCTCACACTTGCCAGAAGGGCAGGGTTGGCAAACATTAGTGATGCGTCGTCTGTTATGAGTGAGACGTTGTCCCCACCGAGCCCGGCAGCGTGGGCACTGACAGGCAGGCGCAGGAAATTATAGTCCGTCTGAGTCTCCTGAGCTGGACACACCAAACACGACAACAGCAGAATGACCACTGCCAACGTCTGTCTCATATGCATTCTTAATGACATATTTATAAAACCTACCTATATTTGAAACGTACTAATGTGCGAATTATTTTGTATTCACCAGATTGTTTGGAAAATATTTCATATTTTTGCATAATAAGATAATTGATAATAGCTACTATAAACAATATGAAAATGATGAAGAAATGGCTGTTTCTTATTCTCATGCTCACTCTTTGTGTTTGTAGTGCTACGGCTCGCATACGGCTCGCATCACAGCCGAAGGCAAAACAACTGATAGCATTCGTCAAGACCGGTGATGGTGGCTATAATGTGCTGAAAGAGCATGGGTGTAAGGTGCTTGCCGAGTGGGACGACCTTTGCATCGCTGCTATTCCGATGAATAACTTGGACAAACTGAAACAGCATCACAGCATAAGGAGAATAGAGGCAAATGAACCGTTTAGTGTCTGCCTTGACACCACAGCAGCGTTGCTGAACACAGATAAGGCGTGGAATGGTTTGCATACTCCACAGGCATATACCGGTAAAGGTGTGGTGGTAGGAATACAGGATATCGGGTTTGACCTTACGCATCCTACTTTCGGCAAAGGGCGCATAAAAGCCATGTGGGATATGCTGTCAAGAGATACTGTGGGAAGCACCATGCCTGTCGGCAGGGTGTATGAAGGTGAGGAAATCCTAACAGTGCAGCATAGCTATGATGGCTTGGAACAGTCACATGGGACACATACTGCCGGCATTGCAACAGGTGATGGCTATCTGTTCCCATATAGAGGCATGGCATGGGAGAGTGACATCGTGTTGGTGGCTAATGGATGCAGTAGCAACGCCGAACTGATAGACTCGGTGGATATCTGGAAATATACCGATGCTTTGGACGTTCTGGGCTTTAAGTATATCTTTGATTATGCGGAAAGCAAAGGGCAACCATGTGTCATCTCATTCAGTGAAGGCGGTCCGCAGAGCCTTTCTGATGGTAGTCTAATGTATGAGGCATTGGAGCATATCACTGGTCCGGGGCGTATCATCATGGCATCAGCAGGAAATAGCGGTGAAGAATATGCCATCGCAACCAAGATTTCACCACAGAGTCCATCGCTTGACGTACATATCAAAAGCTTCAATGTTGAATACGTGTGCTTTGCTGCCTGTACGGAAAGACATTCTAATCTGCGTCTGACGGTTGGTGGAGAAGAACACATCTATCCACTGGCGGAGATAGCATCATTGCCCGACACTACAATTTGTGACACGATAAATGGCGCTCCGATGGAGATATGTTATTATCCTTCATGTTTCGATTCGCAAAAAGATGTGTTCGAAGTGTATTGTAAGGCATACGAAATGCAAATATCGTTGATGACAGATGATAATGATGCTATGATTTATTCTTATCATGGTACGCTCGGAGGAGAAAATGCGCATAATGCTTGTACGATAAATGCACCGGCAGCAGCACCGGCAGTGTTGGCTGTGGGGAGTGATGCTTATCGCCGTCGCATCATAAACTTCCGTCAAGAAGAGATGGAGGCAGATGCCGGGACGGGAGGAGTGCGCACGTCATACAGCTCTAAGGGACCGACGTTGACGGGAATAGTAAAACCTGACCTTCTGGCACCAGGGCAGAACATAATCTCATCATATAACAGTTTTGTATTAGAACAATATCCAGAGGGCGAAAGTCGGAATTGGGAAGTGGAAAACTTTATGTATGAGGGACGTACATATCCATGGAATGCGAATAGCGGTACTTCTATGTCGTGCCCGATGGCAGCAGGCATTGTTGCCCTTTGGCTACAGGCAAAACCAACGCTGACAAAGGATGATATCCTTGATGTGCTTGCACATTCATGCCGTCATTATGACGAGACGATGACTTATCCCAACAACGAATATGGCTATGGTGAGATAGATGCTTATGCCGGACTGCTCTATATTTTGGGCATCAGTGGCATTGTGTCACATCATCAGATAGACCTGTCTATATTTCCACTACGCGAGGGAGAGACGATGACCATCTATACCACCTCTGGCGTGAGGGTGGATGAGATGAAAGAAGGACATGTCTATGCTATTGATATAAAAAGTCCTATTGCAGAGCGTAATGGGTCAATGTTGATAAGAAAATGAAAAAGAGGAGAATCATACTTGCAAGTAATTCCCCACGCAGAAAGGAATTGTTGAAGGGATTGGATGTACCTTTCGAGGTAAGGGTGTTGGATGGTATAGATGAGACTTATCCCGAACATCTGCCTGTGACGGAAATAGCCGCATATATTGCTCAGCATAAAGCAGAAGCCTATAAAAGCATACTCAAAGACACTCCCGACGAGGAGGAACTCCTAATAACAGCCGATACCATTGTGGTGTGTGGCAGTGAAGTGATGGGTAAACCAAAAGATGCGGACGATGCTATGCGTATGCTCCGCATGCTGAGTGGAAACACTCACGAGGTAATAACAGGTGTATGTCTAACTACAATGCGGAAACAACGTGTGTTCAGTGTTGATACAAAGGTGACATTTGATGATTTGGCGGAAAGCGAGATAGAATATTATGTGTCTCATTACAAACCATTGGATAAGGCTGGTGCCTATGGCATACAGGAATGGATAGGGTATATTGGGGTAAAGCGTCTTGAAGGCAGTTATTTTAACGTGGTGGGCTTCCCCGTACAACGTATATATAAGGAATTGAAAGAGTTTTGAGAGTAAGGATTTTTACATCGAGTGATTTGTTGCCGAAGATGGTGTTTACCAACTTCTTTCATTCGAAGGAGTTGATGCAGACATACGAGCATTCTTCACGTCATACACCTTATATGGTGGTGGCATTTGATGATGAGGAATTTCCGCAGGCGCACATGTTGGTTGTGAGACGCAATGGCAAGTGTCGTATATACGGAGAGGGTGAATATCGTGAGGGAGTGAACCCTGAAAAGATATTTGATGCCATGTTGTCTGCATTTACACGCACCATCAGTTTTCCGACGCTCTATATACAGATCAGCGACCTAAGCCGGAAGATGTTTGCATACAAATATCTACGGCGTCAGCACTATTTCGGTATTCATTGGCTTCAGGTGCATAATTCCCTTCACAGCAAGTCGCCACAGGAGAGGATAAGTGCAAAGCAACTGCGTTGGGTGGCTTATGCGCGCAAGATGAAGGTGAGCACGACATTAGTGGAGAGTGAAGCCGATCTTGACGATTTCTATCGCGTGATGCGTACCTATTACAATTATCATCTGCGCAAATTCTGTCCTGCCAGAAACTTCTTTCTTAACTTGATGTATTCCGATAGTGCAAAACTGTTCCTTACATGGTATCGCGGACGCCCTATAGCAGCATGTGCGATTATCTGTACGCAGACCTCTGAAACAGATGTGCCGGATGGGAGAGATGCCTATCTGTGGTTCGGTGCTTACAAGACTAAATCACATCCGCGCTTACATCCAGATGTAGTGACGGTATGGAATGTGATGAATTGGTGTCACAGTCACAAGATACGTCATCTGCGTTTCATGGATGTTGGACTGCCTTTCTTCAAGAACGCCTATTACGATTTTATTATGCGTTTCGGTGGAAAGAGTGTCGGAACGGTGCGATGGTTTCATTTCTTTCCAAACATACTCAATGCCCTTTTGAGGCGTATTTTTCATTAAGTACGCTATATGTTCACGATGTAGTTGTGTTTGGAAAGTCCTTTATTTATGGAAATAACCCCCACATGATAGAGATCAAAAGAAATCGTGACCCGTCTGTCTGCTATGATTTCTTTCCAGCGGAAATAAGTGCTTTTGTTGCGGTATGGATTTTTTAGCACTAACAGTGTGTTTGGTGGTAGTGCATTAAGTGCTTGCCCTGTCGTGTCATAGTCTGCAATATCTGTCACTTGTATATCTCCGCCTGAGGATTTATAAGTCTCACTGATGAGACGTACTAAACTTTCTCTCTTATCTTTAGTGTCCAGCCTGTGCCGTTCTTTGTGGAGCATACTGACAAAGCCATAGGCAAAAGGAGATTGGACACCAAATCCCTGCAGGTGTCCAATTCCATTTATCCATCGTATGATGCGACGTAATATCAATAAAATGAGTTATAAGTTATGAGTTATAAGTTATAGCAAAACTCAAGATACAATGCCCAAAGTGTCTTGCGCAATCATGAGTTCCTCATCAGTAGGAATACATACTATGGTTACCTTCGAGACTGGGGTGGAGAGCACAGCTTCTTCTCCGTGGATAGTAGCATTCTTTTCGTTATCAAGTTCTATTCCCATCCATTCCATATCACGACATACAACCTCGCGCATATCGCTCTGGTTTTCTCCCACTCCGGCAGTGAAGACGATAATATCCACGCCACCCATGGCAGCAGCATAGGCACCGATATATTTCTTTATACGATAGAAATACATGTCAAGAGCCAAACGTGCCTTTTCATTCCCTGATGTTGCTGCATTAAAGACATCGCGCATATCGGACGAAAGACCTGTGATGCCTAACATTCCGCTCTTCTTGTTGAGAAGTGTGGAGATGCCATTTGCATCCAGTCCCTCTTTTTCTGCGATGTATGTTATTGCTCCACCATCAATATCGCCACTTCTGGTGCCCATCATGAGACCTTCAAGCGGAGTCAGACCCATCGAGGTGTCAACGCATTTGCCGTATTTTACTGCCGCCAGCGAACCACCATTACCGATATGGCATGTGATGATGCGTTTATCTTCTTTCCTTACACCAAGGTATTTGCAGACACGCTCTGACACATAGCGATGTGATGTGCCATGAAAGCCATAGCGGCGGACACCATACCTGCTGTACAGCTCGTAAGGAATGGCATACATATATGCATAGTCCGGCATGGTCTGATGAAAAGCTGTGTCGAACACTCCCACCTGTGGCAGTCCTGGCATGAGTTGGCTTACGGCTGCTACACCTTTGAGGTTAGCAGGGTTGTGCAGTGGTGCAAGGTCAGAACATTCTTCCACCTGACGTATCACATCATCTGTGATGAGCACGCTCGTTGCAAATTTCTCTCCGCCATGCACAAGGCGGTGCCCGACAGCATCAATCTCTTTCAAATCCTTTATTGCACCTATCTCTGGGTCAGTAAGACACTCAAAGATGAATTTTACACCGGCAGTATGCTCCGGAATATCACGCATGAGTTTCTTTTTCTCACCATTAGGAAGTGTCACTTTGTTGAATGATTCGGGCATTCCTACCCGTTCAATACCTCCGGCAGCCATTACAGATTCATCATCCATATTGTAAAGTTTGTACTTGATGGATGAACTGCCACAGTTTAATACTAATATCTTCATATTTAATTATCAATTGTCAATTATCAATTATCAATTATTATCATCCATCGCCTGACACGCAGTGATGGCTACCATTTTATATATGTCATCTACGGAGCATCCGCGCGATAGGTCATTGACCGGACGTGCTATGCCTTGCAGTATCGGACCTAATGCTTCTGCGCCTCCAAGCCTCTGTACGAGTTTGTAACCTATGTTGCCTGCCTCAAGGTTAGGGAAGACCAGCACATTGGCTTTTCCTGCAATCTCGCTACCTGGGGCTTTACTTGCTCCTACCGATGGCACGAGTGAAGCATCTGCCTGCAGTTCGCCATCAACTTTCAGGGTCGGGCATTTTTCATGTGCCAGACGAGTGGCTTCCACCACCTTATCCACCGCCTCATGCTTTGCACTTCCCTTTGTCGAGAAACTCATCATCGCCACACGTGGCTCTTCAAATCCAGCCACACTCTTGGCTGTCTGTGCCGTGCAGACAGCAATCTGTGCCAGTTGGTCTGCATCTGGCATTGGCGTTACTGCCACGTCGGCAACCACAACGATACCATTCTCTCCATATTGTGGCTGATTGGTGATGAGCAACATGGCACCGCTGACGCATGTTATGCCTGGTGCAGTCTTTATGATCTGCAGGGCAGGACGCAATGTATCGCCGGTGGTTGATAGTGCACCTGAAATCTGCCCGTCAGCATCACCATTCTTTATTATCATACAACCCAGATAAAGCGGATTCTTTACCAGTTGCCGTGCTTCCTCGATAGTCATTCCTTTCTTCTTGCGTAACTCTGCAAGCATCTGGGCATATTCCTCGCTCTTCTGGAAATGCTCAGGGTCAATTAGTGTAGCCTTGTCGATATTTTTCAGTTCACATTTTTCGGCAAGTGCATGCACTTTTTCAGGATTACCGATGAGAATGAGGTCTGCAATCTGGTCGTTCAACACTTTGTCGGCCGCTCTCAATGTGCGTTCTTCCTCAGCCTCCGGGAGAACAATGCGTTGCCTATTGCTTTTGGCACGCGCAATGATAGATTGTATTAAATCCATATCTTTAATAAATTAGTGTTTTTTTACTTCAGTTCCTTATCTAGCAAACTCTCCAACGCCTCTGCGGTGAGTCTTTCGTGGAATGCTCCATCCAGGGCAATGGCTATTCCGCCTGTTTCTTCTGATACGATGATGGCCAGAGCATCGGTGCCTTCTGTTATGCCAAGCCCTGAGCGATGTCGCAATCCATAGTTCTTTGGTATGTTCGTATTGTGTGAGACTGGCAGGATGCAGCTCGCTGCCTCAATGCGCCCCTCGCTGATGACCATTGCTCCGTCGTGAAGTGGAGAATTTTTGAAAAAGATGTTTTCAATGAGCCGTTGGTTTACGACGGCATCTATCTTTTCGCCGGATGTTACGGCATCTTCCAGATGCACACTGCGCTCAAAGACGATGAGTGCTCCAACCTTTTGGCGTGACATGCTCATGCAAGCCATCACAACAGCCATAATCATCTCTTTCTTTTCGTTGTCTATCTGTGTCTGCGACCTGCTGAAGAAACGCTTTAGCCCGCTTTGTGATGCACCGATATTATAGAAGAATCTTCGTATTTCGCTTTGGAAGATGACTACAATGGCTATCAGTCCCACACTCACCATCTTATCAAGTATGCTGCCCATAACTCTCATGCCAAGAATCTGCGACACTACTATCCATACCAGAACGAATATCATGATACCGATGAATATGTTCAGTGCCCGTGATGTGCGCATGACACGATAGAGATAGTATAGCATTAATGCTACACATACGATATCAACGAGATCCAAAATCCCCCAATTAATAAACTGCTCCAATTCTTTATAGTTTTACTGGTTTATGAGTTATCTCAAAACTTATGATCTGTTAATTTCTGCCAACTTCCAAAGCTTCATGCTATTGCTGCCTTTTATCAGGATGCAGTAGCCCTGTGGCTTTTCTGTGGCGATGGTTTCCTGCACTTCTTCCACATTGTGGAACTTGCGGAACGTGCATTCTGTTCTCCCAAACTCTTCGCCGACGAGCCAGACCGTCACATCCGACTGCTCTTTCAGGAAGTCCACCACTTTCTGATGCTCTTGCTGACTGACAGAGCCTAATTCCCTCATATCGCCCAATATTGCCATCTTTCGGTCTATGTGGGTGTCGCGGAAATTTATGAGCGCAGCCATCATGCTTGTAGGGTTTGCGTTATATGCATCTACGATTAGCGTGTTAGTGGCAGTCTTGAGCAGTTGTGAACGATTGTTCGATGGTGTGTATTCCGCTAGTGCTGCACAGATTTCGCTATGTGTGACACCAAACTTGCGCCCGACGGCAGCAGCCGCCAGACAGTTGTCTAGATTGTAACTGCCGATGAGTTGTGTTTTGATTTCATCATCTTCGTAAATCATGCGCAGATAAGGGTCGCATGCCAGCACTTTTCCCTCTTTCCCGTATGGTGTCAGGCGCAGGTCATGACTGATGCCCATCAGATGGACATTATTTTTGTTGATGAACGCTTCGCCATCACTTTTGCGTAGCCAGTCATACAGTTCGCCTTTGGTGCGGATGACCCCCTCAAACGAACCGAAGCCTTCAAGGTGGGCTTTTCCGACATTTGTTATAAGCCCATAGTCTGGTTCTGCTATCTCCGCCAGTGTGCGAATCTCACCCGGATGGTTCGCACCCATCTCCACCACCGCTATATCATGCTCCTTTGTCAGTCGCAATAGGGTCTTTGGCACGCCGATATGGTTGTTGAAATTTCCTTGCGTATAAAGCACGTTATATCGTTTGCCTAATATGGTAGCGATAAGTTCCTTCGTCGTGGTTTTGCCGTTTGTGCCAGTGATGCCGATAATTTTTGTTCCTAACGTGCGACGGTGCAGGAGTGCTAACCCCTGTAATGTGGCAAGTACGTCTTCCACCATGATTATGCGTTCATCTGCAGACCCTGTGTCTTCATCCACCACAGCGTATGAACAGCCCTTTTCAAGTGCTGTCTGTGCGTAATGGTTGCCATTGAACGTGTCGCCTTTCAGGGCAAAGAATATACTGCCATGCGGACAGTCACGACTGTCGGTTGTGACTGTCGGATGTTTGCAGAAGATGCGATATAACTGGTCTAAATCTTTCAGCATCATAATGAGTGTCGGTTTCGTTACAAAATTAGTGCAAGTAGAATACAATACCAAAATAAAAATCAATTTAACCCAAATCTGTCGCATAACAGTCTAATGGCCGATTGGGTTAAATAATAAAAACGGGGAACGACCAAATGTCGTTCCCCGCTTTATTATGAGGTTTTATATTCTTCTTTTGAAGATTTATCTCTGCAAGAATCTCTTGCCGTTCATGATGACTACACCCTTGTAGTTCTTATCAACTTGAACACCCTGGAGGTTGAACATTCTGTTGTCAGCCTTCTTCTCTACTGCAGTAGATTTTTCAACGATTATATCTTCGATACCACTTGTTCCGCCAGGAGTGAATGTGTAACCCTGGAAACCAACCTGTGATGAGTGCTGGAACAACCAGTAAGTTTCGCCAGCCTTTACGTCAACGAGGATGTTACCCCAGAATGCCTGGTTACCAGCACCGATGATATAAGCATCATCAGGTTCTTTTTCACCTGCTGTATTGTGGATAGAGTCTATTTCTTCAGATGTCAACCATCTCTTCTTGCCATCTGCATCATTCTGACCATTGATGTAACCTTCTGCCTTATAAGCCTTTGCTTTCTTGTCGCTATCTGTTACCCAGAATGTACGACGGTTACCCTTGTTTGCCCATACCTGAATCTTCAATGCACCATCTACCTTTGGAGTAAACTTGTAGTAAAGACCCATAACCGGGAGACCTAATGCACCATCTCCTTGATAATATTTATAAGTTGGTTCGAATATCCAGCCGTCTGACTGAGATTCTTTCTTCTGATGACCGATTTCCAATGCAGGGTTTCCTGTACCATTGATGTAACGGAAAGCGATGTCGCCTTGGTTACCATTCTTCCACTGAACATCGTTCCAACCTTCTGTCCAACCCTGGAATTCGCCATCTTCTGTAGTAGGAACATTCTTTGGAGTTGTACCACCTACAGCCTCACATACCATGTTTGCTGTACCGAAAGAAACCTTTGACATTCCATCCTGTGCATTTGTGGCAATAAAAGTTGCAGGATCAGTAACAGCCGCAAATTCAGGTGCATAAACACCATTTTCATCGATAGCGAGATACTTTTCTGTCGTCACGTCTGCATTAGCATACACGATGACAGCAAAAAGTGCCACGAATAAAGTAAAAATTTTCTTCATGATAAATTTGTTTTTTGTTAATAATATGGTTAATAAAAAATAGATTGCTCTAAATTTTCGTTGCAAATATACTCACTTTTTGATTTAGAGCAAATAAAATCAAGTTTTTTAGGTAATTTTTTTGTGAAAGATGAAAACATATTTAGATTAAAGTAATCTAGGGCCATTAATCAGCCGTAATGTGGCACTTTTTAATCCTTTAAGAGCCACCTTTAACCATATCACACCTCGAAGCCTTGCACTCGAAGCCTTGATGTTAAACCAACGGAGCCTCCAAATGATCGCGATGATTTGCTCAAATGATCACGATGATTTGCCCAAATGATCACGATGATTTTATCAAATGATCACGATCATTTGTAGGC
>JAGHTU010000011.1 GCA_018065185.1 Candidatus Equicola faecalis
TGTCACGACGATTTCATCAAATTGTCACGACGATTTGCCCAACTTGTCACGACGATTTACTCAACTTGTCACGACGATTTGTAGGCTCCGAGCGGAAGACGGCGAGGCAAGGATGGGAAGACACGGATTTACTGACAGTTACAAAATCCTTTCTGTTCAAGTTTATAACTTGCCCTAAAACTAAAATGGGTAACTATGAATTAGAACTTAAAGATGGCTTGCAGGTCAAGGTCTGTCTGCATCGAACCGTTGATTTTCTGATGCGAGGAAGAAATCGTGGAGCGGTCAAAGTATTTCGTACATCCGCATTTGGCTGCAAGCGTGAGCCAATGGCAGGTATTATATTGGCAGGATAAGGTCAGGCGCATACCTTCACCATAAAAAGAAGGAAAGGAGAAGTTGTAAAGCAGATTCCGTTCATAGACGTACAGACGGCTGTCGTAGTTGCTCGAATGGAAATATCCGACAGAAGCCGTTGTGCGCAACTGTTTTCTAGGCTGATAAGAAACTGACTGCGAGAACATGAACCCCCAATTACGGTCAATAAAATCTATGAGGCTTGCATCTATCTGCGTCTTAAACGATAGAGGAGATTCTAAACCGTAGTCGGCAGATAATTTTAGATGTTGTTGCATCTCTCTGCGGAGATTGTCTTCATCAGTAGCATCTTTCTCTTTTATCTTCAAGCGATAACGGGCTGTGAGACGGTAGGTGTCGCGTGAATACATGGCTTGTATAAGGTTGTCCGTGCCATACGACGAGAGGTGCACGCCATATTTCTTCCATGGGAAATAAAACCAGTCAGTATAGGCGGTAAAGGTAAGATTGGAAGATGGTTGCCATTCGCCACCGAGGAAAAGTCCACTTTCGTTCTGCACCCGTCCCCCTTCGGCAAAGCTCATCGCATGAAGTGAATTATATTTATAGGAATAGAAACGTTGAAGAAACATCAGCTTCAACTTGTATGACGGGGAAAACGTTAGACGGTTAATAGTAGCCACAGCCCCATCGGCATTTATTCCTACCTCTCCCCCAAACATGAATGCGCCGATAGGGAGAGCGTAATTAAGACCGATATTGAAGAAGTTGCTTCCCTGAGGATACCAACGCTTATAGCCCTGTGCACCGGACGAGTCAGGTGATAGTGGGCGACTGAGATGAGAATAGACTGTGGTGAGACCTATGCGCACCTTGTTGTATTGATAGGAAATATCGCCTCCTGCAGTATTTTCAGTTGTGTTGCCACGCTTGCTCATTTCGGTCTCGGTGCGGTGATAGCCATCCGTGACGATGGTTTGAATGGCGGTGGAATCGCCACGTTTCAGCGTAGCGTCTATCTTGCGACAGGAAAGGAATGCTGAGACATACAGATGTTTCACGGGTGATACGGTCGTGGCTATGCCGTTGAAATAATTGCTCTCCGAGATGGACGCATGGGCGCGGATGCTGTTGGAAGAGTGTCCGAGAGAAGATACGGAAGCCATTTTGCCAAAAGAGAAACCATTGTTTACCACGAGTCCCATGCCGAAACTTAACTTATAGCACCCTAATGCCAGAGTTTTGAGTGCTTTTCGCTCGCGCAACACAAGGTAGTAGTTGTAATGGTCATAGCCATACTGATTGCGTCCAAAGAATGGTTCGCCTGCATCTTTTGAACCCACAAACCCAAAACGCAGATATTTGCCGCAGCGGAAATCATAACGCAGAGAATGTCGTAGCCCATCACCGAGATAAGCACCTGTCCTGTTGCCCTGCCGTTCATAGAAAGGAATGCGCGCAGTGAGAGCCACCTCATGACGACCATTCTTCATCAAGTCTCCGAAAGATGGCAACGTGGCTTCCTTCTTTCCGTCTCCAAAAGTGATGAAGTTCAGGAGCAACCGTCGTGTTTCAAATCCCAGAGAAGGTATCATCACTAGTTCTGCTGCTGATCGTATGCGCCCATAGCGATAGATGTGATACATGATATCGTCTATCTGCTCAGCGGTGAGGAAAGGCATCAGCATGAATTCTTCCGATGTGGCAGTATTGATGTTGATGGGATGTTGTGAGAGGTGGGAAAGTGCTTCATAGATGCTCTGCCATGTGTCATCATCGAGGTCTTCAACTTCGGAATAGGCATCAAAGTCTGCTTCCCAGGAGTTGCCCACAGGACGCGCCGTAGGCAGGTCGATAGATGCAAAGCGCGAGTCCGACGGATGCGAGGCGTGAAGGCTCACGGCAGTCGTGTCGGAGGATTGGGCAAACATGCCGACACTTGCCAAAACCACAAATAAAACGCAAAGGGTTTTCAAATATATTTATGTATTTATGTTTTATATTGCAAATTTATGATTACTTTTGACACATAACACATAATAACTGTACAATTTAGAATATACGAATTAGATTTCTGTGCGCTGCATACTCTTTTTTGCATTTTTCATTCTCATGTTTGCTAACGTAGCAAGCGGACAAAATATTGTACATCCGGAGGATAAGCCTGTGGATATGGATAACCCTACTTTTGTGCCAATGGTGCATGTGGGGAAATGTCTGGAAGGGCAGGACAGCATACAGTATGTAGAGATGAACAACGTGTATGTGTTTCCACCGAAGACATTTGCCTCGAAAAAGGAAAAGCAGAAGTATGACCGTATGGTATATAATATAAAGAAGGTACTGCCACTAGCAAAGGAGGCAAGGGCAATCATGATTGAGACCTATGAATATCTGCAGACATTACCCGACAAGAAAGCCCGCGATGCGCACATGAAATATGTAGAGAAGAGTGTTAAAAAAGAATATACCCCGCGTATGAAGCGGTTGACATACACGCAGGGTAAAATCCTGATAAAACTCATATACAGGGAATGCAATTCGACGTCTTACGAAATCATAAAGGCATTTCTAGGACCATTGAGAGCAGCGTTCTGGCAGACCTTTGCCAGTGTCTTCGGTGCCAACCTGAAAAAAGGCTTTGACCTTAACGACCCTGAAGATCAGGCGATGGAGCGTATTGTGCTGCTTGTCGAAGCAGGACAGCTATAAGTGTTTCCCCTACGGCTTTCATTACATTACGGTCAATGGCATCCATGGTGTCGCTAACGGTGTGCCATGTCGGTCCGAAACTGCTTTGCGGACAATCAGGATAATATGCAATAATGTCAATGGTCGGGATTCCTGCAATGTCGTTTATCGGCTTATGATCGTCTGTCACTCCGCCACCTTGCATGTTCAGGAAATAAGCACCATTGCCAATGAGCGAAGCGCACTCCCACACCTTATCCACCAGCCATGAGGCATAATGTTCCGAGAATAGTTCACGATAGAAGTGTGAGCCTACACCACCGACCATATCAAGCAATATTCCAAAGTCGGCTTTATATCCTTCCTTGTGAGGATGGGCTGCCCAATACTGTGCGCCAAGAGCCCAACTCTCATCGTCATTCTCGATGCCATAGTCCTCTGCATCCAGACAGATGAAGTCGATGCCGAAAGATTCGGGTATCAGCGTCTGAATCTTGAATCTCGGGTTCGCCGTTCCCTGTTCTTGGTTCTCAGCCCCCATTACCCGTGCCAGTTCCAGCATCACAGCTATGCCTGAAGCACCATCATTTGCACCCATCACCGGTTGGGTGCGGTTTGTCGGGATTGGGTCATTATCCGCCCATGGGCGACTGTCCCAATGAGCACAGATAAGCACTCTGTGTTCTACTTCAGGATTTGTTGAGGCGATGATGTTGCGTCCCTCAAGCGATGTGCCATCAAAAGCCGTCAACTGACATTTCTGTTCTGTGACGGTAAGTCCGAAACGACGGAACTGCTCAACGATGTAATCGCCACAAGCATCATGTGCAGAGGTGTTCATTACTCTTGCACCGAAAGCGCACTGTCGCGCACAGAACATATACGCGCTATCAGCATTAAAACTATTGACAACAACTGTCATAATGCTATCCATACGACTTTCTTCCGTGCTGTCTGCAGCCTCATCTGTCTTTTGTTTTTGATGCAGAAGAAAGATGCCCACACCTACGAGGATTAGGATTGCAGACAGAAAATACAGTATTCTACGGCTCATAATTCATCTGTACTTGTGTCATAAGTCGTAAGAAGTTGCGCCCCCAGATGCCTTCAATATCTTCAAGGGAATAACGCTGCATGAGTAGATGACGGGTGAAATTCAGCATCTCGGACGAGTCGGCAAATCCGCTGACGCCACCGTCACCATCGAAATCAGTACCTAATCCAACATGCTCTATGCCCATCACTCGGATGGCATGGTTCAGATGCTCCATGAGGTCAAGAATGGAAGCCTCACCCGTTTTCTTCAGAAAACCATGATAAGCTGTTATCTGCATCACGCCATCTTTCGAAGCAAGGGCACGCATCTGGTCGTCTGTGAGGTTGCGTGGATGGTCGCACAGTGCACGGCAAGAGGAATGGCTGCATACGATTGGTGTTCTGCTGAGGGAGAGTGCATCGTAAAAACTCTTTTCGCTTGCGTGGGAGAGGTCCACCATTATGCCACAGTCATTCATCTCCCTGATGACATCTTCGCCGAAATGGCTGACACCGCTGTGAGTCTGTTCTCCGCGAGCACTGTCGCAGATGTCGTTGTCGCCATTGTGGCAGAGTGTGATATAGACCACTCCACGATCTGCAAAATGCCGTATGTTGTCAATATTTCCCTCAAGTGCCTTGCCGTTCTCTATGCCAAGCATTATGGATTTTACGCCCTCTTGCTTGTTGAGATAGACCTCGGCTGGGGTGCGTGCTATGCGTATGTACTGGTCATAGCGGTTTGCGATGGCATCTATCTGGTCAAATATAGCATCTGCATAAGCCTTGCCACATTCCTCTTTCTGTGGCAGATAAGCCACCATGATCGACACATCCTGCCGTCCTTCGGTCATCTTGTGCAGGTCAACGAGGATTCTATCGTCACGCTTTCCGAAGTCTATGCCCTGAGGGAATAACATCGGGGTGTCGCAATGTGAGTCGAGCGTGAGAACATGGTCGTGTACTTCTTTCGTGGCTTGGAAAAGTGATGCTTCCTTGATGAGCCAATCAAAGATAGGTTTTCCGCTTTCGAGACATTCTGGATGCCACTGTACACCGAGTAAGGCTTTATGCTCCGTGCTTTCTACAGCCTCCACTACGCCATCCTGTGACGTAGCGGTGATGCGTAGCCTCTCTCCGCTGTTGCTGACAGCCTGATGATGGAAAGAATTGACGTCCAACCGTTCCTTTCCGTATAAGGAATATAGTATGGAGTCTGTTGCAATCTCTACGCTATGGCTTTCATAACTGCGCCCCAAATCCTGTGAGTGTTTCAGCACGTTTGGTATATGCCCAATGTCCTGATGAATGTCTCCTCCCAGTACGGCTGCCATCATCTGTATGCCACGGCAGATGCCGAGCATAGGTATCTGACGATTGTAGGCAAGTTGTATGGTCAGTATCTCTGGCAGGTCGCGCTCTCCGTTTATGGAATGTAGCAATGGCGATGGCTCCTGCCCAAAATATAGTGGATTTGCATCGCCACCACCGCTGAGTATCAGTCCATCTATCTTATCGAGTGTGGAGAGAATGACATCTTTATCTGCTAATGGCGGAATAACTATCGGCACTCCGCCAGCACGAATTACCGACTTGTAATAGCCCTCTGCCAGTTCGCATCCTTTGTCACCGAAATTGCCTGTGATACCAATAACAGGACGTTTCCCGAAAGCAGGAAACGTCCCATATATTTCGGAAAGTATTGCTTTCCAATTGTAATTGCCCATTACTGCATGTTTTAATGATTCCTATACAGTCTCCTCATTTACAGGTACACTACGAATAATGCTCTGCTCGAATGAAACGAATGTTTCTGTAGAGACAACACCCTGAATCTGATAAATCTTATCACGGAGGATGTGCAACAGATGCTCATTGTCGCGTGCCAAAAGTTTTGCCATCAAAGCATAAGGACCAGTGGTGAAATGGCATTCCACTATCTCTGGAATCTTCCTCAGCTCTTCAATGACTGTTTTCTGCACCTTTCCACTGCCCAACTGTATGCCGATATATGCACAAGTGAGATATCCAAGACTTTTAGGGTTCACCACAAACATGCTCCCAAGAATAATTCCGTCATCTATCATGCGTTGTACACGCTGATGTACAGCGGCTCTTGATACGCCACAAGCCTCTGCCACATCCTTAAACGGTGTGCGGGCACTTTGTGAAAGAAGTTTTAATATCTTTCTGTCAAGGAGGTCTATTTTTTGATTACCTTTTGCCATCTGCTGAATGTTTTATGCTAACTAATTCTACTTCAAAAATCAATGTGCTATAAGGCGGAATGTCTCCAGCCCCACGCTCGCCATAAGCCAAATTCTCAGGGATGAAAATCTGCCACTTACTACCGACTGGCATCATCGTCAATGCTTCCGTCCATCCTTTTATCACTTGCGATGGTGTGAAGTCGATGGTCTGCGGATTGCGCTTGTAACTGGAGTCAAATACAGTTCCGTCTATCAAGCGACCTTCGTACTTGACCGTACAGGTGTCGTTTTTGCCGGGAACAGGACCTTTACCCTTTTCCAGCACCTTATATTGCAGACCTGAAGGAAGCACTTTTACGCCTTTCTGCTGTGCATTCTTCTTCAAGAACTCCTCACCAATCTTGCGTGCCTCTGCTGCCTGATGTTCTTTGAGTGCCGTGATTTTACGATTGAAATAACTAAGGGCAGAATCTGATTTCATCACGCAACTGTCGTTCCTTAGATAGGCGATGACACCATTGTAGAAGACAGATTCATTAAATAGTTCCTTGAGGTCTTTCTTTATTGCCGGAATGGTGCGTGTGTCAATCATCTCTTTCATGCTCGAGGCAATCATCATACCTACGGAATAACTCAATGAGTCAGACTCCGTACGCAAGTTTTGTGCAGAAACAACTCCGCATGCAACAAGACAAGCAATCAGGAACGAACCTAATCTCTTCATCATGAATAGATGTATTATTTAACTTTTACTAGTTCGATTTTGAATATAAGTGTTGAGAACGGCTTGATCTGACCTGCTGCACGTGGACCGTAAGCCTTATCCTGTGGAATATAAACTTCCCAGATTGCGCCCTCGTCCATCGTTAGGAGTGCCTCATTGAAACCAGGTATCATCTGACCAATCATCATATCCATACCCTCAGTATTGCTCCAATTAGAGTCAAACACCTTACCATCAATCGTCCTTCCTTCATATTTGACATTGACAGTCTGACCTTCGGTAGCCTTTGTTCCGTTACCGCCTTTCAGCACCTTGAACTGAACGCCTGAAGGCAACACCTGTACGCTGTCTTTTTTTGCATTCTCCTTGAGGAACTTGTCGCCGTCAACCCTATTCTTGCCGTATTCCTTCTCCATATATGTAGCCTGCACCTGACTCATCAAGGCATCAATCTTTGTAGCCATAGAGTCACGGTTGAGTTTGGTCTCTTCTCCTCTTGCTGTTGCAAAGAATCCTGACATGAAGTCGTTCTTGTTAAGCACTTCTACAGAATCTTTTCCTGCAATCTGCTGGTTGATTCCATTATACATCTGCTTGAGCTGTGCTCCCAGCATCAAACCCTGAAGATAAGCCTGCTCTTTTTTGCCATCGCCAGCGTTGATAACTTCCGCAATACCTTTGAGCACTTCGTCAATGTCTGCTGAATCAATACCCAACTGAGTCGTGAGATAGCCTGTAAGTTCACTTGCAGGTTGCATACCCATAACATAACTCAAGGTGTCAATCTTTGTGTTGAGATTTGCCTTTGGTGTACTGTTGCCACATGATGACAAAATGATGGCACCTGCTACTAAAATTCCGAAAATCTTTTTCATGTCTGTTTAATTATTAAAAATTTATGTTTTGAGATTTATATCACTTTTATCAGTTCCACATCAAAAATCAGAGCTGCATAAGGCGGAATCATGCCACCTGCTCCCTGTGGGCCATAACCGAGTGTGTAAGGGATGAAGAATCTGTATTTTGCACCTTCCTTCATCAGTTGTAATCCTTCTGTCCAACCGGCAATCACGCCCTGCAATGGGAATGTCGCTGTTTGCCCACGTTGAACGCTTGAGTCGAACACCGTACCATCAATCAGGAAACCTTCATAATGACATTCCACCTTGTCGGTGGCTTTCGGCTGCTTACCGCTACCCTCTTTCAGCACCTTATACTGTAGTCCTGACGGTAAAGAAATAACACCTTCCTTCGTAGCATTCTCTTTCAGGTATTTCTCGCCTTCTTCTTTCGCCTTCGCGCCCTTTTTCTCCATTGCTGCAGTGCGCTCTGTCTCCAGTTTCTGGAAAAACTCATTTACTATCTTCTGCGCATCCTGACTGCTGATTGCCAATTTCTTCTGTGCAAGCACATCGCTTATTGCCGCGCTGAAATCTTCCACTTTCAGCGAGTCTTTCAACCCCATATCAAGCAGTTGATGCCCGATACCTATACCTAAAGAATAACTTAATTTGTCCATTAATTTGTCAATTATCAATTGATTTTCGCATTAGGCGACAAAAGTACTAATAAAACTACATATTTATAGTTTTTTATCGTAAAAATTAACTTCCGTCAATAATCGCAAGATCGCAGGATTGCATCTCAACATTAAGAGACAAGATATATAAGAGGCGGGAACCACTTTCCTATCGATTGGGGTTGTGTGTGTGGCAAGGACACGCTTAATTCACATGTCGCGGTGAGTGTCTTTTTGTATCGCAATCTTGATGTTGCAAAGGGGGGATTGTAGGATATAAGATCATACAGATGTATGATATAAGATCCTACACGTGTATGATATAATATCATACAAGCCATTCGATGGGAAGAGGAGGAGTGCGGCTTGGAAAGAGGGCAAATGCGGTACAGAAAGAAAGTCTTTTCAGGATGGGAACATTCGTTCCGCGCGACAAAAGAGATGGTGTATAGTATTCGGAAATAAAAGATGGAAAAGTTTGTATTGTTGATACAGAAAGCGCGAGCAAAATGCGCTATCATGGTAAAATATGTTATTTTAATACGAGAGTATTGCTAATTAAAACTTTTTAACTAACTTTGCAAACAGATTGATACGATATTGTATTGTTTAACAACAAAAATTAAAGGTATGAAGAAATTTACTTTATTCTTGTGTGGTGTGATTTGTGCATGTGTGGTTTATGCACAGAATCCAGTGGGTAACATTCCTAAGATTAAGACTCCTTTTCAGGCAGTCAAAGTGTTGAAACACAATCCGAATGTTTCGGAGGAAGCTCGCGAGCAGACGGCAAGTCCCGAAGGGATGCATCTGCGCAAGGCTGTCAAACAAAAAGCACCGCTAACTTTTGTGACAGATCAGCCGGAAGGAGAATTGAAAAGTTATAAGCGTAGCGGTTGGTCGTATATAGAAGATTGGGATGGAATATATCGCACTCAGCAGTCAGGAGTGGCAAAAGTGGTCTTTGCAGAAAATGATGAGGTGTATCTGCAGAATGCCATTGCATATATCAATTCCGGGAAATGGGTGAAAGGAACATTGGGAGAAGATAAAAAGACCATTACCATAGCACCGGGAGAGGTGTTGGAACATACATCGGTATATATGTACGATGAGGCTAAAGATGATTATTTGCAATATGACGGTGATTTGAAACTGGCGATGATGAAAGTGACGAAAGGTGAAGACTTTATAACATTCACAGAAGACCCTGAGACCCCTATCACCTATACAATAGATGGTGACAGCATCGTGCTGAATAATACGGGAGTGGACGAGGAAGTGCTCGGAGCAGTATATGCCTCATTCACAGGTGGTGCTGAAAAGATAAACGGTCTATGGGCTTCTTATGCTGACTGTGAGACAAAATATAACTTGTTTACGGAGAAACTTATCGAAGTGCCGATAGACGTGTCGCTTGAATACTATACGCTGGCAAGCAAGGACATCTATAATGACCCACCGACATACGAAACTTCATTTGTGCTGATGGGTATGAAAGATAATGACGTTTATCTCACTTCATTCAGCAATACCCTTCCGAATGCGGTAATAAAGGGTACTCGAAACGGAAATACCATCGAATTCCCTTCAAAACAATACATTGGTGATGCATACGGATATATATGTTATCTCATGACATCATCTTACAAGTTAGTGCCAAACGACTGGGGAAGTTTTGATCAAGAGCATACATTTACCGATAAGTTCATCTTCAACTATGACGTGGCAACCAATACCCTTACCCCTGCCACGGCACAGACGGCAATGCTGGTAAATGCCAATGATTCTTATCCTTATGCATTCAACACATATAATGAGCCAGTAATAAAATTTTATGTTGATGCGCCTGCGACACCAGCAGATCCTGAAATAATGGAAGTGACAGATTTTTATGATGTGGAAGGCGACTGGTGCGTGAGCCTTATGATAAATACAATAAGCACGGAAGGGGATGTGCTCAACAAGGACAAACTATTCTATTGTGTATATGTAAATGACAATCTCTATACATTTACAAATGAAAAATATGGATTTGGAGAGGATATGACTTTGATTCCTTACAATTTCGCTGATAGCGAAAATGGCTTTATCATGCCAACATACTTTGGAATAAATGTATATGTACAGGAAAAGACCCTCACCAACGTGGGTGTTCAGGCAATATACAAAGGTGGCGATGAAGAACATGCATCAAACGTTGCATGGTGGGGAAATACAGATGCCATCAAAGGCATAAGAAACAATATGAACACTCGCCTCACAAATCGGAAATATAATCTGCAGGGACAGTCTGTCAACAACGACTATAAGGGTGTTGTGATAATGAACAACAGGAAATATCTGCACAGATAAAGATTATTTCTGATTAAAATATCTTATAGTAAAGGACTCTTGGAACGGCGGTTTCCAAGAGTTCTTTCTGTTTAATATCGCTTCTGTATATGTAGGCTCCATCTTCGTGGAAAAAACAAAAAATATCTTTGAGAAAGGTGGGAAATAGTGAGGAAGTTTCACTAAATTTGCAAAACCTTTTCGACGTAGATTTTACTGATTTGAAAACTGGATTATATATATAATAAGGTATTAAGTGTTTTTCTAACAATGGCAGAAAAGAAATATTTTACTTATGAAGAGGCTTTTGAGGCTTCGTTGGATTATTTCGGTGGTGATGAGTTGGCAGCTCGCGTGTGGGTGAATAAATATGCGATGAAAGACAGTTTCGGGCATATCTATGAGAAAAGCCCTGTGGATATGCATTGGCGCATAGCCCGTGAGGTGGCGAGGGTGGAGAAGAAATACCCGTCACCGATGTCGGAGGAAGAGATATTTTCATTGTTAGACCATTTCCGTTATATCGTACCGGCAGGAAGTCCGATGACTGGTATTGGGAACAATAATCAGGTGGCAAGTCTCAGCAACTGTTTCGTCATCGGTGTTGACGGCGAGGCTGACTCGTATGGTGCTATCATGATGCTTGACGAAGAACAGGTGCAGTTGATGAAACGCCGTGGTGGTGTGGGGCATGACCTCTCGCAGGTGCGCCCAGCCGGTAGTCCGGTAAAGAATTCAGCGTTGACATCTACGGGACTTGTGCCGTTCATGGAGCGCTATTCGAACTCGACACGTGAGGTGGCACAGGACGGACGCCGTGGTGCGCTGATGCTTTCAGTAAGTATAAAACACCCTGACTCCGAAGCATTCATCGATGCAAAGATGACAGAAGGAAAGATTACGGGTGCTAATGTTAGTGTGAAGATTGATGATGAGTTTATGCAGGCTGCAATAAACGGACAGCCTTATCAGCAGACCTTCCCTGTAGATGGTGTCAACCCGACAATGATGAAAGAGATTGACGCTTCGCAACTTTGGAAGAAGATAGTACACAACGCATGGAAAAGTGCGGAGCCGGGTGTCCTCTTTTGGGACACGATAAAGCGTGAAAGCATACCAGATTGTTATGCAGACCTTGGTTTTGAGACGGTATCGACCAATCCGTGTGGGGAAATACCACTCTGTCCTTACGACTCCTGTCGTCTGCTGTCCATCAACCTGTATTCCTATGTGAAGAATCCGTTTACAGACAGGGCTGAATTTGATTTCGACCTGTTCCGCAAGCATGTGGCAAGTGCACAGAGGATTATGGATGATATCGTGGATTTGGAACTGGAGAAGATAGAACAGATATTGCAGAAGGTAGGTTCTGACCCAGAGGGTGAGGACGTGAAACTCCGTGAGAAAAACCTTTGGAAAAAGATTGCTCGCAAGAGCGGTATGGGTCGGCGTACTGGCGTAGGCATCACGGCAGAAGGCGATATGCTGGCAGCCCTCGGCTTGCGTTACGGCACGAAAGAGGCGACGGATTTCTCTATCTCCGTGCATTGTACTCTAGCTATAGCGGCCTACGGCTCATCGGTGCAGATGGCAAAGGAGAGAGGTGCTTTCGAAGTGTATGATGCAAAGCGCGAGGAGCAAAATCCGTTTGTCTTGCGACTGAAAGAAGAAAGCCCAGAACTGTACGATGAAATGGTAAAATACGGACGTCGTAATATTGCGTGCTTGACGATAGCTCCGACAGGTACGACCTCGCTGATGACTCAGACCACAAGCGGAATAGAGCCGGTGTTCATGCCTGTCTATAAGCGTAGGCGTAAGGTGAACCCTAATGATACGAATGTACGCATAGACCATATTGATGAGGTGGGCGACTGCTTTGAGGAATATATTGTCTATCATCCGAAGTTTGTGGAATGGATGAGGATTAACGGTATTGATACGGCAAAGAACTATTCACAGGATGAGATAAACAGCCTTGTGGAGCGTTCTCCATACTATAAAGCAACAGCCAACGATGTGAACTGGATGGAGAAAGTGGCTATGCAGGGGGCTATACAGAAGTGGGTGGACCATTCAATATCGGTTACTATCAATCTTCCGAATGATGTGGATGAAGCATTGGTTAACGACCTGTACATTGAGGCGTGGAAGTCTGGTTGCAAGGGTTGTACGGTATATCGTGATGGTTGCCGTTCAGGTGTGCTGATAAAGAGCGACAGCAAGGAAAATAAGAAGAGTGAAGATGTGCCTCCTTGTAGGGCACCTGAGGTGACTGAACATCGTCCGCAAGTCTTGGAGTGCGATGTGGTGCGTTTCCAGAACAATAAGGAAAAATGGGTGGCTTTTGTGGGACTCCTAGACGGCCATCCATACGAGATATTTACCGGTCTGCAAGATGATGAAGAAGGTATCATGCTGCCTAAGACAGTCACTCATGGCAAAATCATCAAGCAACGCAACGAAGACGGTACATCACGTTATGACTTCCAGTTTGAGAACCGTCGTGGCTATAAGACTACGGTAGAGGGATTGAGTGAGAAGTTCAATCCGGAGTATTGGAACTATGCAAAACTCATTTCCGGTGTCTTGCGCTATCGTATGCCGATACACTATGTAATAAAACTTGTGGATTCGCTTTCGTTGGATTCAGCCAGTATCAATACGTGGAAAAATGGTGTACAACGTGCGTTGAAGAAATATATTCAGGATGGTACTGTAGCTACGTCAAAGAAATGCCCGGTATGTGGGCATGAGAGCCTTGTCTATCAGGAAGGATGTTTGATCTGTAAGGATTGCGGTGCTTCACGATGCGGATAGATAAATCTTATATTCTGCTGAATGACATCTGTCTGCATGCTTTCCATGGCGTGTATGCTGAGGAACGCGAAAAAGGAACGGAATATGTAGTAAATCTTCGTCTGGAGGTAGAAGGGATAGAAGGAGCTTTAGAGACAGACAACCTTGACGAGACGATAGATTACTCTGCCGTTTATCATCGGGTGAAGGAGGAAATGGACGTCCCCTCAAACCTTGTAGAGCATGTGGCAGGACGCATCTGCAAACGTATATTGAGCGATTTCTCACAGCTTTGCTCCGTGTGGATAAAGATAGTGAAAAAGAACCCTCCGGGATGCTGTGATGCAGGGGTGGAGATGACCATCAGCAGAAAATAGAGTGGATTTGTCAGATTTTTTATTATCTTTGCAAAATGATGAATAAATCTATTTTCTGGCACTTGGCACTTTACTTATTCCTTGCAGTATGCATCTTGCCGATTGATATGTATGCTGCAGGCGATGGGCAGTTTACACTTGTCATAGACGCAGGGCATGGTGGGCATGACCCGGGTGCTGTGGGTAAGATTTCAAAGGAAAAGGATATAAATCTTGAGGTAGCACTCGGTTTCGGTGGGCTTGTGGAAAAGTTCTGCCCAGATGTGAAGGTGGTCTATACCCGAAAGACAGATGTCTTTGTGGAACTGAATGAAAGGGCTGCTATTGCCAACCGTTGTAAAGCCAATTTGTTTATTTCCATCCATACAAATGCTGCTGCAAAGAGCAATACGGTAAAGGGCTTCTCTACCTACACACTTGGTATGGCTCGTGCATCAGAGAATCTGGATGTGGCAAAGCGTGAAAATGCCGTTATCACATACGAGAAAGACTATCGTGAAAAATACGAAGGATTCAATCCCAATTCTCCCGAAAGTTATATAATGTTCGAGTTCATGCAAGACAAGAATATGGCACAGAGTGTGGAGCTGGCGCAGTATATACAGGAAAATGTAGTGCGCACGGCAGAACGTGAGAATATGGGCGTGCATCAGGCTGGTTTTCTTGTGTTGCGCAAGACATCAATGCCAAGTTGTTTGGTGGAATTGGGCTTTATCTCCACGCCAGAGGAAGAAGAATTTCTTAACACCGATGACGGATGTGAGGAAATGGCACGTGGCATATTTAATGCTTTTGCGGAATACCGTAGCAAGTACGACCGTCATATCGTGACACCTTTTGAGGCTCCGAAGCGGAACGTGGAAAAGGAGACACGGCACGCTCTGCAACAAGAAATAAATGTGCAATCGGAGAGAAAGCCAGTAGCTGAAGCGAAAAAGCCGGTACAGCAAGAGCAGAAAGTGAAAAATACTACCCCTGTTACTCAAAAGACAGAGCCGTCCGCTGCGAAACAGAAGGAGACAGCAGGTGCAACAACGGTGCTTTTGACAGAGATACCTAAAGACGGTGAATATTATGCCGTCCAGATATTCATGTCGCAGAAGATGTTACCATCCAACGACCCGCAATTCAAGGGTGTGCAAGGAATATATTATTACAAAGATGGTGACAATCATAAATATGTAACTAATGTAACACGTGATGCCAACGAGGTCAAGACAGCTGTCAAGATGTTGAAAGAGCAGTTCCCGGGGGCATTCGTGATAAGAATAAAAGACGGTAAAAGGATATGAAAAAATTCTTCACACACGAGGTAAAGATTGCAGTAACGGCGGTTATAGCTGCTGTTTTGCTGTTTTTTGGATTGAGTTTCCTGAAAGGACTGAATGCCTTTTCATCGGACTGTATTTATTATGCACGGTTTTCTGATATAAGCGGACTTGCAACAGGTAGCCCAATCCTTGCCAATGGGTATAAGGTGGGTACAGTAAAAGACATTGATTACAACTTTAACAGTAATAGTGATATCATAGCCACTTTAAGTATTGATAAACATCTTCAAATACCGCAGGGTAGCCGTGTGGAATTGGTTTCGGAAATGCTTGGCGGTACAAAACTGCATATTGTCCTTGATAGAGAAAGCCGAAAAATGTATAGTGCAGGAGATACACTTCGTGGAGGCGCTTCACAAGGTGTGTTAGACCAGGTGTCGGAGATGGTGCCGGCAATAGAGAATATCATACCGCAATTGGATTCCATACTCCATAGTATAAATAAGTTGGTCGGTGACCCTTCAACGCAAGGTATTGTGCATAATACAGAGCAACTGACAGCGCAGCTAACGGCTTCGGCAGATAAGCTCAACAGCATTATGACAAAGATAAACTCATCACTTCCTGCAATGGTGGATGATGCTTCTAATACGCTTGATGAAGCTCATAATACCATGTCGAATGTTGCATCCATCACTCAAAAGATTGATGAGGCAGGGCTTGACCGTATGCTTGCAGACCTGAGCACGACTATTACTGACGCCCGCAGTCTAATGGATAAGATAGACGAAGGTCAAGGGACGGTAGGCGCACTTGTGAATGACAGGAAGCTGTATGACAACCTGAACACATCTGTTGAATCACTTGACAAGACTCTCAAACAAGCAGAAATCCTCGTTAGAGACCTTAAGGAAAATCCAAAAAGATACGTTCATTTCTCTATCTTCGGGAGAAAAAATTAGTCGAGCTTAAAGATTTTTAATTCGTCTAAATAAGAGCGGTAAAGACAGGATATTCAGGGAACAATAGAAAAAGCATTTCCTAATCACTTCAATGGTCTTGGATACAATTGTTTCCGGAGCGATGGAAAAGTGTAAAAAATTTATAAATCATTGATTCCCAAAACGTTTTATTTTTGCAAAAATACCTTTTGTTGAGGCGGTAGGATTCCTTATTTAAGTCTCGCTAAAACAGATAGTTATAATTGATGTTGTCTCATAAGATAAAACAACGTTTGCATGGTGAAATGAAAGCATTTACCTTTGCACGGAATTTCATTAGGAAATGATAGAAAACGCAAAACAGAGATGGGCTAATTGTCTTGAATATATCAAGGCTAATGTTAGTGCAAGCCAGTATGACACATGGTTTGCTTCTCTGTCATTTGTAAAGTATTTGCCGGATAGTAATACTCTTTTTCTATTAGCTCCGAACAGCCTTGTCCGCGATTATATTGAGGAAAATTATGTAGGGCTGTTGCATAAGGTGCTTGTACATTTCTACGGCAAGGGAATAAGGTTGAATTACTGCGAAGCCAAGCGTGTAGAGGACGCAAATATGGATGCACAGGAGGAGAGTTCTTTACACAAGCATCCGCAAAGTTCAACCGCACCGTTCAAGACTTATTTAGATAGGACTCGTACATTTGATAATTTTGTTTCAGGACAGAGCAACCATCTTCCGTTTACCGTTGCCAAGTCAATGACTGAAGATAATAGGAGTACTCTGTTCAATCCTTTTTTTGTGTTCGGACCATCAGGATGTGGCAAGACTCATCTTATCAATGCCATCGGATTGCAGATGTTGGCAGAATCGCCAATGAAGCGTATCTTGTATGTAAGCGCACGAATCTTCCAGGTACAATATGTCGAGGCTACGCTGAAGAATACACGCAATGATTTCATTCATTTCTATCAAAGTATTGACGTGCTTATCATAGATGATGTACAGGAATGGATGACATCGGTCAAGACACAGGAAGTGTTTTTCCATATCTTTGACCATTTACTGCGCAACGGCAAGCGTATAATTCTGGCAAGCGACAGACCTCCGGTGGATTTGAAAGGTATGATTGACCGCCTGCTCACTCGTTTGAAATGCGGGTTGTTGGCAGAGATTGAAAAGCCAGACCCTCAGCTTTGCCGCGACATTCTCAGATTCAAGGCAGCAGAATCTTCCATCAGCATCCCGAATGACGTCATTGATTATATTGCAAATGTGGCTGGTGATAGTGTGCGTAATCTTGAAGGCATTATCAATTCCATGAAAGCTCATCTGCTTGTGCGGGGTGCAGAGATTGACCTTTCGTTGGCACGCAGTTTGGTTAAGGCCATCGTCCGTACTGAACCGAAGGGGTCAAGTTTGGAGAGTATTGTGAATTGTGTCTGTACGCATTTTAACGTCTCGCATACCGATATTGCTGGCAAGTGCCGTCGGCAGAATCTGGTGCAGGCACGCCAGGTATCAATGTATCTGGCATCGAAGTTGACTCCATTATCAAAATCGCAGATAGGTCGCAGGATTGCTGACCGTGACCATACTACAGTCTTGCATAGTTGTGCCAAGGTTGAAGCGATGATGAAAGAAGATGCCGTTTTCGCCGAGATGGTGCGCAAAATGGAGAAAGAACTTGCATTTTAGTTAATTTGCATTACTTTTGCATAACTAAAATGAGACAATCATGAAAGGTATTGTATTGGCTGGGGGATGTGGTACACGTCTGTACCCCATTACGAAAGGTGTGAGTAAACAGTTGTTGCCTGTTTATGACAAACCGATGGTGTATTATCCTATTTCCGTTTTGATGCTTGCAGGAATACGTGATATCCTGCTTATCTCAACACCGCAAGACTTGCCGTGTTTTCAGCGTCTGCTTGGCGATGGTTCCGACTATGGTGTGAGGCTTTCGTATGCAGAACAGCCATCACCGGATGGTCTGGCGCAAGCATTCATCATCGGCAAAGACTTTATTGGTGATGATTCCGTATGTCTTGTTTTGGGTGATAACATCTTTCATGGTGCCGGTTTCACCGGTATGCTCAAAGAGGCTGTACGTATGGCTGATGAGGAGAGAAAAGCTACTGTATTTGGCTATTGGGTCAACGACCCTCAGCGTTATGGCGTGGCAGAATTTGATGCTGATGGTAATTGTCTTAATATTGAGGAGAAGCCACAGATGCCAAAATCGAATTATGCAGTAGTAGGTCTCTATTTCTATCCTAATAAGGTGGTGCATGTGGCGGAAAAGATACGTCCGTCAGCGCGTGGTGAACTAGAGATTACATCTGTCAACCAGTGTTTCCTGGAAGAAGGGCAGTTGAAAGTACAGACTCTGGGGCGTGGCTTTGCATGGCTCGACACCGGTACACACGACTCGTTGTCGGAGGCTTCTACATTTGTAGAGGTCATCGAAAAGCGTCAGGGTCTGAAGATAGCATGCCTTGAGGCTATCGCTTATGATAGAGGTTGGATTTCTGCCGACAGAATCCGCACACTAGCACAGCCAATGATAAAGAATCAGTATGGGCAGTATTTGATGAAAATGATTGACAGAGCAGAATGAACATACTTGTAACAGGAGCAAACGGACAACTTGGCAGCGAGATACGCATTGTAAGTCACGGCTCGGAAGATAACTACATCTTTACGGATGTCAATACAGTGGAAGGGCAGGAGACCATACCGCTTGACATTACAGACCGTGATGCTGTCTTCCGCATGGTGCGTAAGCAGGAGATAGGCGTTATTGTTAACTGTGCTGCTTATACGAATGTTGATGCTGCAGAGGATAATCATCCCTTTGCTGAGCGTCTGAATGCCGATGCACCAGAGAATCTTGCTCTTGCCATGAAGGATGCAGGGGGATTGCTCGTTCACATTTCCACAGATTATGTGTTTGGTAAGGAGCCGTATAATACTCCTTGTAATGAAACTCAACAAGGTACGCCAACGGGTGTTTATGGTCTGACAAAGAAGTTGGGTGAAGAAAAAATCATAAATACGGGCTGCCAGCATATCATTATTCGGACAGCATGGCTATATTCCGAATTTGGTAAGAACTTCTGTAAGACGATGCTTTCATTGCTCTCTTCAAAGCCTAACTTAAAAGTGGTCGTTGACCAAGTGGGCACACCAACGTATGCTTTTGACCTTGCTATAGCGATTTGCAAAATTATCAGCCAGCGGTCGTACGTAGGTAATACGGGAATATACCATTTCAGTAATGAAGGAGTATGCTCATGGTATGACTTTACAAAGATGATACAGACTTATTCGGGGCTGTTCGATTGTGATGTACAGCCTTGCCGTTCTGATGAGTTCCCAAGCAAGGTGGTGCGTCCGTCTTATTCGGTTTTGGATAAGACCAAGATAAAAAACACTTTTGGGCTACATGTCCCGTATTGGACAGACAGTCTTGAAGTGTGTATGAAGAATATGGGTGTTTTGTATAAAGATTTTGGTTGAGTATGAATGTGATAAAGACAGCTATTGAGGGTGTACTGATATTGGAACCGCGTGTGTTTGATGATGCACGTGGATATTTCTTTGAGAGTTTTAATGTCAGGGAATTTGAACAATTGGTAGGTTACACGCCCGATTTCGTACAAGACAATGAGTCAAAATCATCCTTTGGCGTGATGCGAGGTCTGCATTTCCAGCGTCCGCCGTTTGCGCAGGCGAAGTTGGTGCGTTGTGTGAGGGGCGCTGTCCTTGATGTGGCTGTTGATATACGCAAAGGTAGTCCTACATTCGGTCAGCATGTGGCTGTAGAACTGACAGAAGACAATCATCGCCAGTTTTTTATTCCGCGTGGGTTTGCTCATGGCTTCTCTGTGCTGAGTGATAGTGCCGTTTTTCAATATAAGTGCGATAATTTCTATACTCCGAAAGCAGAAGGTGGCATTTCCATTCTTGACACCTCGCTTGAAATCGACTGGCGCATCCCAAGCGAGAAGATTCTTTTAAGCGACAAGGATATGCACAATCCTCTATTGGCGGACTTTGACACCCCATTCCAATAACTTATTATCTTCGGTTTTCTGTATTTCCGAAGCGTTGTTCATGGGCAAACTGACGCATGCTTTTTGACAAACGCTCGATTAGGCTTTGACAAACGCTCGTTTGGGCTTCGACAAACGCTCGTTTGTGCCTCGTCTTCCCATCGTTTGTGAGCGGTCAAACGGAGGCGCGGTTTTCATCCTCCAAAGTAGCGAAACATCTGTTCCAATCGAGGGGACTTTCCGATGCCGTAGAGGGGGTGCCGCGATGCTGTCGATGGGCTCTCCTGATGCCCTCTATGGCATCCCTTCGATGGTTTCACGAGACCCCTTCGATGGTTATACGGAATCCCCTCGGTGGAAATCCGCTCCCAATTGATGAGAAGACGGTTTCTATGGCTCGCTTTTCAGTTTCTTGTTTTCCTTTTTAATTTCACGAAGAGTCGGTTTTCTGTTTCTCATCGCAGAGGAGCAAAGAGCGCAGAGACTTTGCGAATTGACAAATTAAGTTATGCTTTAGGTATAGGTATCGGGCATCAACTGCTTGATATGGGGTTGAAAGACTCGCTGAAGGAAAAGCTTTGACGACTTTTAGATAGGTACAATAGTGGGGAAAGATGGTCACGGAGCAATTGGAAAAGCAAACGGACTCATTAGACAATACATTCCTATGTCAATATGCTTTACGAATGTCAGTTATCAACAAATCAAAAGATTATACCTGAATTTAACATGTGATCAATAGAAAAGTTGAATTTTTCAATTCCAAGAGAGTGTTTTTAAGAAAAGATGTTGTACATTTGCACTTGATAGTTGAATCTGCAGAATTAGCAAAGAGATACAAACAATATATATTAATAAAATTTGTTAACTTTTAAATTTAATCTTAGTTTATGAAAACAAAAATCGTAATCTTTTCTGCATTTATATGCGGAGCTATGATTCTAACAAGTTGTGGCTCTACTACATTCGCAATTTCAAGTGGAGATGAAAGCCTAACAGCTCTAACCAAAGTGACTGACAACGAAGAACCATGTATTACTCCGTTTGGTGGTGACGATGGTCGTGACTTGTATTTTGCTGCGCGCGAAAGCAAGAGGTATTATAATATTTATAAAAAAGAAAATGCCTTTTCGCAATCAATGGCTCAAAAGACAAGTGGCAAAAACTTTAATATAAGTCCAACTTTTTGCCCAGCTAATGACAAGATAGCCTTCAAATGTCAAAATGAGGGTAGTTCTACTTCCGATATATTCGTTATGTCAAATAGCAAGGCAACAGCATTATCTCCTATAACAGAAAGTTCTGACGCTTACGAAGGGCATCCTTCATTTTCTCCTGACGGAACAATGCTCGTTTATGACAAGGTACAATATACTTATTACAAATCTTTCTCGGGAATACTTTTTGGATTTAATACTACAATTATTAAGAACAGTGAATTGTGGGTGAAAAATTTGAAAACCAATGAAACAATTCTTCTTGGCAATGGTTCTCAACCACGTTTTTCACCAGATGGGAAACGCATTGCTTTCGTTAAATATTCTTCAGATGCTCAAAGTTGCAGTATTTGGCTGATGGATATCGATGGTAGTAATCCTGTACAGATTACCGATGCAAAGAAAGGTTATGCAACAAGTCCTTGCTGGAGTCCTGATGGTACTAAAATATTGTTCTCTTCATATAAAAAGGACAAGAAGGACTATGATTTATATGTGATTGGCGTTGATGGAAATGGTTTAATACAGTTGACTAAGAACAAGTCATACGATGATCATCCTTATTGGACTAGAGATGGCTATATCTACTTTACTTCTGACCGAGGTAGTAAAGCCAATAACTATCAAATATGGAGATTTAAGTACGAAATGTAAATCGTTGAAGTATTAACCTATCATAGTGGGCTCGATTACATTATTAGATTGAGACAAGATGAATATGTTTTTACTTCATTTCATCATGTACAAACAAAGATAATTTTGCAAAAAGTTTGCCCATTGGAAAAGTGATACTTTTTACAAGGGAAAAGGCATGGCAATAAACGGTCGCATATAATACGCGACTAAAGCCAGATGAAAATAAAGAAATACATGAAAAAGATTTTAACGATCGTTGTAGCATTGTTTGTTTGTTCTGCAATGCAAGCACAATTTAGTGACATGTCGGCACTACAGAATGAAGTTTATGTAGAGTATTCTCCTTACAAATTACATTTGAGCGGAGGTAGTTCTTCCCTCTCATTGGATGAATCAATAACTTCATTTGCTTTTGGCTATAACCGTTTTGCAGGCATCGCTTGCGATGGAAATCTCAAATTTGTTGTTGGTGGTAAACTTACTTATGGATTTAAGGATGATTTCAAAATGCTTAATGTACGTATCCCGGTAAGCCTTATGTATTCAGCCATTGTCAATGACAACTTTGCTATCCAGCCTTATGCAGGTCTTAATGCAACTATTGGTTTTGTGGCAGACACCGATGGTGACAGTTGGTATGACGAAAAAAACCTAGACGCAAATCGTATCAATGCAGGTTGGCATGTTGGTATTGACTTCGCCATCAATAAATTTGTTGTTGGATGTGCATATCAGGCAGATTTTACAAAGATGTTCGATCTTTCTGGCATAGATGCAAATTGGACTGATTTCGAGATAAAGCTCGGGTATAGATTCTAAATATCCCCTTCAGCCTTTGAATAGAAAGAGGTCGTGCCTGTAACTTTTTGGCACGACCTCTTTCTATATAATGCTGTCCGGCAAAAAAACTCAAAATCTTATTTAGTGTTCCGAATGTGTATGGAATAGTTTATTTGAAGAAACGCTTGAACAGCCCCTCGAAGCCTGCTCCGTGGCGAGCTTCGTCCTTTGCCATTTCGTGAACGGAATCGTGGATAGCATCAAGGTTGAGTTGTTTTGCTACTTTAGCGATGTCCAATTTACCCTTGCATGCACCCTGCTCGGCAAGCATACGTTTCTCGACATTTGTCTTGGTGTCCCATACCACTTCGCCTAACATTTCAGCAAAACGTGCAGCATGTTCTGCCTCCTCAAAAGCATAACGCTTGAATGCCTCGGCAACTTCAGGATAACCCTCACGGTCTGCCTGACGGCTCATGGCAAGGTACATACCTACTTCGGTACATTCTCCAAGGAAATGGTCTTTCAAACCCTGCAATACGAAAGCACCCTCTTCTGTCTGAGGGATGTCCTTTGCAATGCCAAGTTCGTGCTTTGTTACAAATTCAAGGTCTGCACCTTCGTCCATCTTCTTAAACTTTGAGCCCGGTACTTTACACATCGGGCATTTCTCTGGTGCGGTGTCACCTTCGTGAACATAACCGCATACAGGACAAATCCATTTAGTCATAGTGTCAATTGTTTTTATGGTTAATTATGTACTAATGTTCCGATATCTTCGCCGTTGATTACACGCTTTAGGTTGCCTACGATATCCATATTGAATACATATATAGGCAGTCCGTTCTCCTTGCACATAGTGGTGGCAGTAAGGTCCATCACTTTCAAGTTGCGCGTATAAATCTCGTCAAAGGTGATTTCGGAAAATTTCTTTGCTGTCGGGTCTTTTTCAGGGTCGGCGGTATATACACCATCGACACGTGTGCCTTTGAGCATCACATCGGCTTCTATCTCAATACCGCGTAGGGAAGACCCCGTGTCGGTGGTGAAGTATGGACTGCCAGTACCTGCGGAGAAGATACATACATATCCTGCTTCCATTGCTTCGATGGCTTTCCATTTGGTGTAGAACTCCCCAATAGGTTCCATGCGGATGGCTGTCAGCACTTTCGTCTTCACACCGAGTGCACCTAGTGCGCTTGAAAGTGCAAGAGAGTTTATCACCGTAGCACACATCCCCATTTGGTCGCCTTTCACACGGTCGAAGCCCTTGCCGGCACCAGTGAGCCCACGAAAGATGTTACCGCCACCGATGACGATACCTATCTGTATGCCCATTTCATGTACTTCCTTGATTTGACGCGCATAGTCGTTCAGGCGTTCCGTGTCAATACCGTAATTCTGTTTACCCATCAGGCTTTCACCGCTGAGTTTTAGTAGGATTCTTTTGTATTTCATAACTCTTATATAATAAATTTCACTGTATGGAAGTCATAACTCTCTGTCTGTCCGCCAGTACGGACGAGGACAAGATGCCCATCGTCTGCCACTTCTTTTATCGTCGCCTCAAATCTGCCTTCACCATCTTCGAATGTCCAGGTGCCCTGCCGTCTGTAAAGATGGCTACGGTAGAGCATGCGCATGTCCGGACTATGCCCGGATGCTATTGCGTCCAACTGTTGACAGAAGCGTGAGATGATGTCTGAAAGTAACTCTTCACGATCGGTTTCGGCATCGGTATGCAGACAGATCGAAGTCGGATTAGGTGCGTCGCTGACGAAAGACCTTTGGTTGACATTCAGCCCTACGCCGATGATGCAGTGGTCAATGGCGTTGTTGCGGATGCTGCACTCCATGAGTATTCCGCATACTTTCTCATCTGCAATAAATATATCATTAGGCCATTTGACGGTAATAGGAGTCCCCTCTAGAGGGAAGACTATTTGTTCTACCGCTTCTCTAACGGCAACGGCAATCGCCATGGAGAGAATATATTGCTCGGCTGGCAATACCGCCTGTGGGCGGAAGATGATGCTGAAAGTAAGATTTTTTCCCCGTTCTGATTCCCACGTGTTTTTACCGGACCCGCGCCCTGCAGTCTGTTCTTCTGCCACAACGACAATATACCGTTGCGGGTCGTGATTTGTCAAACACTCCTCACGATATTGCCTGATGTAGTCGTTGGTTGAACCGGTGCTATCAATATGTATTATCTTAATCTGTGGGGTCATAATTCCTCAAAATCAACATATTCACCATCATTACGGTGGAATATCTTCTTTTTCTTACGCTGTTGCTTTTTGTCGGGATTGTTGATGCTGCCTTTTCTGTTTCCTCCACTGAAAAAGCGGATGATTCCTGATAGTAGTCCCCATATCATACTTGTGCTTAACCACAATATGAGCAATAGGAAAATAAAAATACAAATTATTATGAAAGATAACATTTAATAAATCAGTTGTCGTCTTCAGTAATCTGCTCTTTCCCTATTTGTATGTTGAGGAACGAAAGGAATACATACCATGCAATAACGGCTGCAAATGCATTCCATCCCAAAAGAACTATCAGCAGTATTGATGTGGCAAGAAAAAGATACCTCACTTCATTTCCTTCCCATCTCCAATGCTTGAATTTCAGGGCGAACATCGGTATCTCGGATATCAACAAATAGCAGCATAATGCTAAAAGAATGATGATGATGGAGAATGAAAGCGTCTCCGATGATTTGAAGAAATTTTCAAAGCCAGCCAGTAATGATGCCCAGAATAGTGCATTGGCAGGAGTGGGAAGCCCTATGAATGAAGAGGTCTGGCGTTTATCGAGGTTGAATTTCGCCAGTCGCAGGGCAGAGAATGCAGCAATGATGAATGCTACAAATGGCAATGTGGTATGTCCCCATGAGAGCCACGACGGCCATACCATATCACGCAGAATAGTAAACACGATGGCAGAAGGTGCCAGCCCAAACGTCACCACATCAGCCAGCGAATCCAGTTCTTTCCCTATGGGTGAAGACACACCCAACATACGTGCTGAGAAACCGTCAAAGAAATCAAAGACGGCACCTATGATGATAAAATTAAAAGCTGTCTGTATGTTTCCTGATAAGGCGAATGCCACCGCGATACATCCTGAAATAAGATTACAGCATGTGATGGCATTAGGTATCTCCTGTAATATGTGTTTTTTCATTGTAATTTTGCTATTACTGTCTGGTCTCCCACTGTGGCTTGTTTCATCTTTACACACACCTCAGTACCAAGAGGCAGGAATACATCTACTCTTGAGCCTAATTTGATGAAGCCCAAATGCTCGTCAATATAGCATTCCTCGTCTTCTTTTGCGTATGTAACGATGCGACGTGCCACGGCACCGGCAATCTGACGGCACAGGATGCGCTCTCCGTCAGGCGTCTCAATGAGAGTATCGGCACGCTCATTTTCCTCACTTGCCTTCGGCAGCCATGCCTTATGCCATTTCCCATTCTGATGTTTGACGGATATTACTTTCCCATCGACAGGAAACCAGTTGGCATGAACATTCCACAGACTCATGAAGATGCTTATCATCAAACGGCGGTCATGGAAATATTCGTTTTCTTCCACCTCTTCTATCACCACCACATGCCCGTCGGCAGGGGCAACGACAAGCTTTTCCGTATCTTCCTGCCCAAAATAACGGATAGGGCAACGGTAGAAATTCAAAGCTATACAATAGATGATCCCGAAGACGATAAGGAACAGAATGAAAGGAAGCCTGGACACAAACACTTCGGACAAAACAACCGCTATCACCGCAAGTATGACTGCACTCCAAATCAGAGTCTTTGTGCCTTCGCGATGAATACGTATCTTCTTTATCTTCTTGAGCTTTCCGCCCATAATCCCTATTTTGCAAGCAAAGGTAATATTTTTCCGCTCTAAGACAAAAAGAAAACAAGATTTATTTTAACGTTGAGCGATTGAGTGAGGAGGCTTTGAGTGAGGATTAGTTTACGTTAGAATGACCTTTTGTAACTGCCAGTAAATCCATGTTTTCCCATCTTTGCCTCGTCCTCTTCCGCTCGGAGCCTACAAATGATCGTGATCATTTGATGAAATCATCGTGATCATTTGGGCAAATGATCGTGATCATTTATGCAAATCATCGCGATAAGTTGGAGGCTCTGTTGGATTAACACCGAGGCTCCGAGTGTTCGGCTCCGAGGTATCGCATGGTGAAAGGTGGCTCTTAAAGGGTTGGAAAGTGTCGCATTTAGGGATTATAATGAATCTGGCTTGCTTTATTCTAAAGGTGTGTTCTATAAATTCTAAAGTGATATAAACTCTTATGGTAACTATTATTTCGAGTGCTTTTAGTTCGTTTTTGGCATATTTATGCGTATCAATTAGTTGCATAGCTCGCTATGCGCCTAATCTCAACACAAAAATCTACTCAAAAACACTCCTAAAATCATCTCGATATAATTTATAGAACCCACCTAAAGTGTTTCCTCAAACTTGCGTTATTTTATTTTACGGTAAAGTGTCCGAAAGAAAGAAAAAATAAGTATCTTCGCACACAGTAAAGAATTGCGAGAATGTTGGATTTTGTTCATCTTCATGTACATACTTATTATTCAATCCTTGATGGTGCTGCAAGCGTAAAACGCCTTGTTGACAAGGCTATTGCCGATGGTCAGAAGGGTATGGCTATTACCGACCATGGTAATATGTTTGCCATTAAGGAGTTTTTCAACACATGCAAGAAAGTCAACGCCAAGCGGAAGGAGGATGGGCTTGAGCCATTTATGCCTATTTTCGGTTGCGAGGTCTATGTGGCGCAGAACGACAAAGAGAGCAAGGACAAGACCAAGGGTGATGACCGCCGTTATCACTTGATTCTTCTTGCAAAGAATACTGTAGGGTATCATAATCTTGTCAAACTCGTGTCGCGTGCATGGACGGATGGTTTCTATTCAAAGCCACGTACTGACCATAAGGATTTGGAGCGGTTTCATGAGGGGCTGATTTGCTGCTCGGCATGTTTGGCTGGTGAGGTAGCAAGTGCTATATGGAGAGATGATGACGAACAGAAAGCCGATGAGATAGTAAAATGGTATAAGGGTGTCTTTGGCGATGATTATTATTTGGAGATAATGCGCCATGAGGTGAAAGACCCTGCTGTGCGTGCTGCACGTGATGTGTTCCCAAAACAGCAGAAGGCAAATGCCGTAATCATAGAGTTGGCAAAGCGTAACGGCGTGAAGGTGGTGTGTACCAATGATTCACATTTTGTCAATGAAGAGGATGCCGAGGCTCATGACAGATTGCTGTGTTTGAATTCCGGTGCCAAGATAACAGACGAGAAACGCTTGTTGTACACGAAGCAGGAGTGGTTTAAGACAAGGAAAGAGATGGAACTTGTGTTCTCGGATATTCCGGAAGCCTTGACCAACACGATGGAGATTTTGGGTAAGATAGAGATGTATGATATTGACCACAAGCCTATACTTCCTGATTTCCCTCTTCCTGACGGCTTTGAAAGCGAAGACGACTATTTGCGCTATCTTACCTACGAAGGAGCCAAGAAACGGTATGGCGAAGACCTTTCGGATGAACTTCGTGAACGTATAGATTTTGAATTGCAGACGATACGCACGATGGGATTTCCGGGTTATTTCCTTATAGTGCAAGACTATATTCATGCTGCTCGTGAGCAGTTGGGAGTGTGGGTAGGTCCCGGTCGAGGCAGTGGTGCCGGAAGTGTGGTCTGTTACTGTCTGGATATTACGCGTCTTGACCCATTGAAATACGACTTGCTGTTTGAGCGTTTCCTGAATCCAGACCGTATCTCTTTGCCGGATATTGATGTCGATTTTGATGATGACGGACGCGCTGCCGTACTGCAATATGTGACGGATAAATATGGTGCTGATCGTGTGGCTCATATCATTACCTACGGTACGATGGGAGCTAAGAATGCGCTGAAAGATGTGGCGCGCGTGCATGACATACCTTTGCCGAAGGTAAATGCCCTGTGCAAGGCTATACCTGATAGGGAATTTGAAGTTTCGGATGTCAATGAGAAGGGGGAGAAATGCACGAAGACGGTGAAGATAACCCTGCCGAATATGGTGCAGTATATCCCACAGGTGAAAGAAGCGGCAGAGTCGCCCGATGCAGTTTTGCGCGACACCATAAAATATGCCGTGATGCTGGAAAACAATGTGCGTGGCACGGGTTTGCATGCCTGCGGTGTGATTATCTGTGGCGATGATATTGAAAATTGGGTGCCTGTCTCTACAGCCGAAGATAAGGATACGAAAGAACGCGTGCGTTGCACTCAGTATGATGGGCATGTGATTGAGGATACCGGACTGATAAAGATGGACTTTCTCGGGCTCAAGACACTTTCGATACTTAAAGAAGCAATAGAGAATATCAAGGAAAGTCTTGATATTGATGTTGATATAGATAATATCGCTATTGATGATGAACTGACGTATAAACTTTACAGTGAGGGCAGGACGGTAGGTACATTCCAGTTTGAGTCGCCCGGCATGAGAAAGCATCTGCGTGATTTGAAGCCTACTAAATTTGAGGACTTGATAGCCATGAATGCCCTTTACCGTCCGGGACCGATGCAGTATATACCAAGTTTCATCAAACGCAAACACGGAGAAGAAAAGATACAATATGACTTGCCGGGGATGGAGGAATTTCTTGCCGACACCTATGGCATTACCGTCTATCAGGAACAGGTCATGCTCTTGTCGCGTAAATTGGCTGATTTCACTCGTGGTGAAAGCGACACTCTGCGTAAGGCTATGGGTAAAAAGCAGAAAGCCAAGATGGACGAACTGAGAATTAAATTCTTCGAGGGCGGACAGAAAAACGGACATGATGTAAAGATTCTGGAGAAGATATGGAGTGATTGGGAGAGCTTTGCTTCCTATGCTTTCAATAAATCGCATGCCGCTTGCTATTCCTGGATATCTTATCAGACAGCATATCTAAAAGCCCACTATCCATCGCAGTATATGGCGGCTGTGATGAGCCGTTCACTTGCCGATATAAGTGAGGTCAGCAAGTTTATGGACGAGTGTAAGTCGATGGGTATTGACACATTGGGTCCTAATGTGAATGAGTCCCGACGCAGTTTTTCTGTAAACCAGTATAATCAGATACGTTTTGGATTGGCAGCTGTTAAAGGCATGGGAACCGGTGCTGCAGATTCCATCATTATGGAGCGCGAAAAGAACGGTGTGTATAAAGATGTCTTTGATTTTGTGCAACGCATTAACCTGAGTGCCTGCAACCGTCGTTGTATTGAAGCTCTCATATATAGTGGTGCAATGGATTGTTTCGGGATAAGGCGTGAACAATATTTTGCTATCAGCAATAAGAGGCGTGATGAACTTTTCATTGATGCAATCATCCAGTACGGCAACCGCTATCAATCCAACAAAAATGAGTCGCAGGTATCTTTGTTTGGAGGGTTTGATGCTGTAGAGATTGTGCATCCTCAAGTGCCTGAAGCTGAAGATTGGAGTGATCTTGAACGGTTGAATAAAGAAAAAGACCTTGTAGGCATCTACCTATCCGCTCATCCGTTGGATCGCTATACCGTAGTTCTTGAGGCGATGTGTAATGTGTCGTGTAAGGATTTGAATGAGGAAAATCTTCTTCCTCCTACGCTAAAGTTTGCTGGCATAATCCTTGGCGTGGAAGAGAGAATGACTAAAAATGACAAGCCTTTCGGTCGTATTACAATGGAGGATTTCAGCGGAACCGGCACATTTCTGCTGTTCGGCGATAATTGGATAAACTTCAAGAAAATGTTTGTTGAGGGATATGCCATTATGGTCAAGGCTCAGTATGCGCCTGCACAGAAGTGGAGTAACAGGAAGTCTATTCAAGTGGAGTCTGTGGAATTGCTTAGCGATATAGAAGCAAAATCAGCAAAGCTTGTTTTACGCTTGAATCTATGTAACCTGACAGAAGAACAGGCAGACGACCTGCGGGAAATGATAGATAACTATAAGGGAGACGTACCATTATTCTTTCAAATATATGATGAACAAAACGATTATTCCCTATCTTTGCAGAGTACTACACATAAGGTGTCGCTTGACCGTAATTTGATAAGTTATTTTAAGAGTCAGGATTTAGACTATACAATAGAATAAGATGCATAACTATACTATTCTTTGGGTTGATGATGAGATTGATATGTTGCGGCCACATATCCTATTTCTTGAAAAGAAAGGATATGAGGTGGTCACCGTAACGAATGGTACTGATGCCATTGAACAATGTCAGCAACACACGTTTGACCTTATCCTGCTGGATGAAATGATGCCTGGTTTGAGCGGTCTAGAAACGTTGCAGAAAATAAAGGAAGTGACATCTGCCACACCTGTGGTGATGTGTACGAAATCTGAAGAAGAGAATATTATGAATCAGGCCATCGGTTCAAAGATTGCTGACTATCTTATAAAGCCTGTCAACCCGAGTCAGATACTCATTACGCTTAAAAAGAATATACATCAGAAAGAGATTGTTACGACCGTCACTCAAAGTTCTTATCAGCAGAGTTTTAACGAAATAACAATGCAGATACAGAATTGTTTAACTTTGGAAGACTGGAAGGAGCTATACCGCCGTCTCGTCTATTGGGAACTGGAACTGTCAAGTACTGACTCTAGTATGACCGAGATGTTGCAGATGCAGAAGGCTGAAGCAAATATCGGGTTCGGCAAGTTTATCCGCAACCATTATCTTGATTGGATGGATGCGAAGCATAAGTCTAATGGCGAATGTCCGCTGATGAGTCCCGATATATTCCGCACGCAGGTGTTCCCAATGTTGGATGTCGGAAAGAAAGTGTTTCTTATTGTAATTGACAATTTCCGCTTTGACCAATGGCGCATCCTGTCAAATGAGATAGGCGATAAATTCGATATTGACGAACAGCTTTATTGTAGCATTTTGCCTACTGCTACACAATATGCCCGAAATGCTATTTTCAGTGGTTTGATGCCGGATACGATAGCTGAGATGTTTCCTGATTTGTGGGTGGATGAAGATGAGGAAGAAGGAAAGAATCTCAATGAGCGTCCACTGATACAGACGCAACTTGACCGTTTCCGTAAGCATTATACATTCTCTTATACAAAAGTCAATGAGCAATCCTACGGAGAACGGTTAGTGGCACAATTCAAGAGTCTTGAAAGAAACGATTTCAACGTCGTAGTGGTCAATTTCATTGATATGCTTTCTCATGCCCGTACCGAATCAAAGATGGTGCGTGAACTGGCGAGTAATGAAAGTGCTTATCGTAGTCTGACACGAAGTTGGTTTCAACATTCTTTCTTTGCAGACCTGTTGGAGCGCCTTGCAGAAAGTGATTATCATATTATACTCACGACAGACCACGGATGCGTGCGCGCTACGGATGCAGTAAAGATTATCGGTGACCGTAATACAAATACCAATCTGCGTTATAAGATTGGGAAAAACCTAAGTTACAATTCACGTGATGTATTTGAGATTCATAACCCACGTCAGGCATTTCTGCCACAATTGAATCTTTCCACAACGTATGTTTTTGCAACAGGCAACAGATTCTTTGCCTATCCGAATAACTATAATTATTATGTGACGTATTTCAAGGATACGTTCCAGCATGGTGGGGTGTCAATGGAGGAAATGCTGATACCACTGATCACACTTAAACCGAGAAAATAATATTATTTAATAACGCATATTATGGAAGTAGTAATTACACAAGACAATTTTGAAGAGTTAAAGAACGGGAATACCCCACTAGTGTTGGATTTTTGGGCAACATGGTGCGGACCATGTCGCGCTTTGAGCCCAATATTAAGCGGACTTGCAGAGGAGTTCGATGGGCGCATCATTGTGGGAAAATGTGATGTGGAAGAAAATGATGAGCTTGCCGCTGAATTCGGAATACACAATATCCCGACAGTGCTTTTCTTCAAGAATGGACAGATGGTTGACAAGATTGTCGGTGCTGCTGCAAAGTCAGTCTTTGAAGAAAAATTCAACGCACTCTTATAATCGTCATACTGCTAATTGTTAAGTAGAGCATGGTTATGAGTTTATTTTGTAATAGATTAATTCATAACCTATGGCATTATGCTCTCAGTTTTATAAATGAGAGGAAAGATTGAGAAGAATTGGTTGTTAGTTGCCATCTTGGCTTTATTTTTTGTGTTGAACACACAGATACCTAAAGTCATAGATGACTATCCCTATAGCCGTTCATTTGTGGGTGTAAGTTCTCCTGCGGAAGATACGGATGTGAATCATCGTGTGGCAAACATCGGAGACCTTATTGATTCGCAAGTCAATCATTATTATGCCATAAATGGGAGAACGCCCGTACAGACATTGGTGCAGTGTTTCTGTTGTTGGTGGGGCAAGGGAGCGTATAATATCTTTGCTACCTTTCTGCTGTTAGTAATCGCCATAGGAATAAGCCGTCTCGCGGGAAAAGATGCATATTTGGAAACTTTCGTCTGTGTGTGCCTGTTGACGTTTCTTTCCGGTCCATCTACATTGTATAATGGAATTACGGTCGGTTTGAATTATCTTATGCCAACTGCATTATGTGTATGGTTTTTACTCATTTTGAAGGATGATGCAATCGGTACATGGCGTTTATGGGGATTGTTGCTTTTGGCCTTTTTTGCCGGATGGTCACATGAATGCCTATCTCTTCCGCTTGCAGGTGTCTTATTATGCTGTCTTTTAAGATACCGTAAGAGGATGAGTGTAAAACAAGTGGTGGCTGTTATGCTGTTCTTAATGGGGTGTCTGTTATTGGTGCTTGCACCAGCCAATTTAATACGCGTCTCGGATTCTGCTACAGACACCGATTATGACGGCTTGCAGTTTCGTCTTATGCAGTTCCGTCATTTGCGTATAACGTATCTTTATATAATTTGCCTTGTGATATCGGTGGTAAGAGGTATGAATATCAGGGCTTATGCCCGTAAAGAATCTTTATGGCTGTCAGCTTTGTTGCTGGCACTTGCGATGTCATTCTGCATAGGTGCTGTCAACGAGCGCGTGGTATATGGAGCGGAGGTGTTTGCTCTCATATTGATGTGCCGTCTGATATATATTGCAAGTAAATCTATGTGTTGGAGAAGATATATACGCTATATTGCCGGTGTGTTATGTGTTGTCGTCCTTATAGCAGTAAACATTTTGCAATTATCCTATTCAGAACAGTTTAAGAAGGTAGATAAGGCTATTTCCGATTCCGATAAAAAAGAATGTATAGTAAGATTAGATAAGATTGTCTGTTTTCATCCGAGAATAGAGAAATATACATCTGCCCACTTGGACCGCTTCCAGTTGTATCAGTTCCAGTGGTGGTATGGCAAGGATACTGTGATTATTTTATCACAGCCACCTTGCAAACAACACCATCATCAGCACTCTCAGTAGATACTAATACGCTGTAAACCCCACTTGCTACGCGACGGCCATTCCGGTCTGTTCCATCCCATGTAAATGTCCCGCCATTGCTGATTCCTTCGGCCACAACAACACCTGTTGGTGTGGTGATTTTTACTTGTGCGTTCAGTGTCAGTCCCACGATGGTGATGAGCCCGGTATATTCAGGTGATACAGGGTTCGGGTATGCCCACACTTTATCCTTTGAGAGTTCCTCTTCCGGTCGGGTGGCATCGCTGACGAATGAGCAGAGACCGGCATCGGTACCGAAGAACACTTCTCCGCTTTCATCATTGATGACGAGTGATTCAATATTGTCTGAAAGCAATGGACTTGTGGTTCGTGTGAAATGATATATCTGGTTGTAATTGTCTTCACTGATGAGATACACCCCATTTGTCTCTGATGCAAACCATTTTCTTCCGGAACCGTCAATGGCAATAGCCGTTATACTCACACCATTCAGGAGGTAGTCAGCCAGTCCGCTTCCGTCTTGCCGTGGCACCTTCACCTGTTCAAACACAGGATTAGGCTTGTCCATCTCTTCAGGTGTCAACAACAACGGTCCTGCATTGGTACCAACCCACATATTACCATCCTTATCTTCTGCCATACACTTTACACCGGAAAGGGTCAGTACCGAACCATCTTCATTTACGAATCGTGTATATGATGTAAGGTCATCAGTTGTGGGATTATAGCGATATAGTGATGGGGTACGCCAATAATCATTACAGAACCATAGTTGGTTGTCATGGGAAAGAATCATACTGCTGACATTTTCCAATGAGCGTGTTTTGTCGTACATCAGTTGCAGATGATGGTATGATGTCCATTTGTGTTGTTCACAATTGTAACTGATAAGCGACTGCGATGGTGCTATGGAATTGAAACACCATAAATCTCCGCCATCATCAAATTTTACGGCTTGTGTCACCACGTAATTCTTGTTATTATGGGGAACGGTAGATGCTGTCTGTAGTGGACTGTTATCATTTGTATATGCCTTCACGAAGTGTCCGTCAAGAAATTCGTAAATCCCAGTGCGCCCTCCAGCAAAGACATGTGCAGGTTGTTGTGGGTCTATGTCAAGACAGTTGATATCAACGAAACTATAACCTGTGATCGTATCAATGTGGTCTTCGAAGAATGTCCATCTCCCATCGTGTTCCATCACTTGTATCGTGCCGGGGCGCATCATATCTGCTGCTTGGGTACACCCTCCGCCACAGGTGTAAAGTCTGCCACCGTACATCTTCATAAACCCGAAGTTGTTGTATCGTGGTGCATCCAATTGCAGTGTTGATATGGTAGGATACCACTTGTCCCAATCTTTCGTGTCAATGTTGAATATTGACGGGTCATAGGATGTTGTTGGTTGCCATACAGCCTTGTCCAACAGATTTGAGGATAACGGTGCTGAAAGCACATTGCCGTCTTTTAGACGGGCGTAGATGATGCTATTGCTTATCGCTGTCTGGGTGACAGCTTGCCCTAAATTGTATGTAGCACTCACCTCGTTGCTCTTGACATTGAGTTTAATGATACCGAATCCTATTGAGAGATAAGCATATTGCCCATAGTTGTAAATGGAAAATATGGTCTTGTCATCGGTCATGGTCTTGTCGTAGATGTCCGATAGATTTGTCACTTCTGCACCCTCGCTGATGATATCTATATTTGAGTTGGCGTATATTGCTACGAGTCGTTGTGATGATTTGTTCCATGAGATATGTGACATCCTCACATCGCTGAGTCCGTTGACCTTGTTGTATTCTGTTATTCCTCCATCGTTGGGATTGTATGAAAAAAGGTTACCACTGTTCAGCACGAAAACTTCTTCGGAGGCCTCTGCAATCTCCTGAATCTCACCGTATGCCATATATGTGCGCCATGTCCCTATGGCAGCATACGTAATGACGGATAAGGATGTCAGGAGGATGAGGAGTGATATTATTCTTTTCATAATCTCTATATTTTAAGAGTTCAGGAATTAGTGTGATGTAACCGCATTATTTCCTGTTTTCTTTATCTCTTCTTCGCGTTGTTTCCGCAGGAATGTGTTCAGTTCCTGAATAGCGCGTGCGCGGTGACTGATTCGGTTCTTTACATCGCTACCGAGTTCGGCAAATGTCTTGTCGTAACCCTCTGGCGCAAAGACAGGGTCGTAGCCGAAACCGGTCTGTCCTTTGCGCTCGGTGGTGATGACACCTTTCACGATGCCGTCAAACTGTTCCACCTTGCCTTCTTTTATCAGAGTGATACAGGTGCGGAACTGTGCCGTGCGCTGTGTCTTGCCCGAGAGTTCATTCAGCAACTTGTTTACATTTGCTTCGGAATCATGCCCGTTACCGGCATACCGTGCTGTATGGACGCCCGGTGCACCACCGAGAGCATCCACTTCAAGACCTGTATCATCAGCAAAGCAGTTGTAGTGATAGTGGTCATAGACGTACTGGGCTTTCTGTAGCGAGTTACCGTCAAGGGTGTCAGCTGTCTCCGGTATATCTTCATTGCACCCGATGTCGCGTAGCGAGAGGATATCTACATAATCTCCCAAGATGTCGCGCACCTCTTCCAGTTTATTTGCGTTATGTGTGGCAAAAACAAACTGTGGTTTGAGTCGTTTTGGTACAGACACCTTTATCTGGTCAAAGCCCTCACCGAAGACTCCGATGACGCTGCTCTGGCTCACGAAGGCATTTGGGTCAATCATCTTTATCAGACGGAAGATGAAAAGGCTTTCCCTCTTTTTGGCGATGGTGACAATCACTTTCATAGGTTTACCGGAATAGTATCCCTGTGCATCAAGGTAGGTGACGCCACGTCTAACGCGCGTATTTATGGCTTCGGCAATTTCTTCGTATTTCTTTGAGAAAATAAAGAATTGTACAGACTCCCGACTTGCGTTCATGACATAATCCAGTACTATTGCTTCAAGGAAGATGACGCATAGACCGAAGATGAATTTCTGGAAATCCCCCGCAAAGATAAATAGTGTGCTACTGATGATACAGAGGTCGCAAGTGATAAACACACGTCCCAGCGATACGTCCTTGTATTTGTTGACTGCCGCTGCCACGATATCCAGTCCACCCGTGCTACCATTGTGCAGGAAGACAATCGCTAATGCCAGTCCGTTGAAGATACAGGAGATGAGGATAGAGAGGAACACCTGGTCTCCGAGCAGTTTCGGGAAGTGCCCCTGTGCATCCTGTGCCACATCCTGTGCCACAGTAAGCAGTATTGACAGCGCAAAGACGGCAAAAACCGTGCGTATCACAAACTGTTTTCCGATAAACTTCAATGCCATCAAAAGTAATATGACGTTGATTATGAAATACGGATACTGCATCGGTATGCCCGTAGCATAGAATATGATAGCACCTATACCTGTCACCCCACCGGACGGGATGCTGTAAGGCAGGAGGAAATAGGTGAAAGAGAAAGCATATAGCGACAATCCTACTATGATGAAAAAATAGTCGTTGATTTCGCGGAATATCTTCTTCTTGAGTTTTTTGGAGTTTATCTGTGTTGACCGTGGCATTTTGTCAAAGGTTTATATTATCAATAACTATCTGAGTACGATGTTTATTATTTTTTTTGGTACGATAATGACTTTCACCACCTGTTTCCCTTCGAGATACTTACTGCTCTGCTCATCTTCCATTACAGCTTTTTCTATCGTGGCATTATCGGCATCCACTGGGAACATCTTTTGGAAGCGTGCCTTACCGTTGAAACTTACGGTCAACGGCATCTCGTCTTCTGTGAGGTACTGCTCCTCGTATGCAGGCCACTGTGAGTCGCATACGCTTTGGGTGTTACCTGCCATGTGCCACAGTTCTTCAGCGATATGAGGGGCAAACGGAGCGATGCAGACGATGATGTTCTGCAATAGGTTCTTATTGTGGCATTTCATTTGCGAGAGTTCGTTCACGCATATCATGAATGCACTGATACTCGTGTTGTAAGAGAAATTCTCGATGTCTTCCGTCACTTTCTTTATGAGTTTGTGTACGCTCTTCATGGCTTCCTTTGTAGGCTCTGCACCATCGTCGTTCTGACAGGCTTCTGTCACCAGACCCCAGAATTTCTTCAGGAAGCGGTGGCAACCGTCTATGCCGTTTGTGTTCCATGGCTTGCTCTGCTCCACAGGGCCGAGGAACATCTCATATAGGCGCAGGGTGTCGGCTCCGTATTTCTCGACAATCATATCCGGATTGACCACGTTGAACATGCTCTTACTCATCTTCTCTATAGCCCAACCGCAGACGTATCTACCATCTTCAAGGACGAATTCAGCATCGTTGTATTCTGGTCGCCATGCACGGAAGGCTTCGATATTGAGCACATCGCCTTGGACGATGTTCACATCCACGTGAATAGGTGTGGTGTCATACTCATCTTTCAGGGAGAGCGATACAAACTTGTTGGTGTCTTTTATGCGATATACAAAGTTTGAGCGTCCCTGAATCATACCTTGATTGATGAGTTTATGGAATGGCTCTTCGTCGTAACTATATCCGTAGTCATAGAGGAATTTATTCCAGAAACGGCTGTAGATGAGGTGTCCCGTAGCGTGTTCGATGCCACCGACATACAAATCCACGTTGCGCCAGTAGCTACCTGCTTCTTCCGACACTATTCTTTCGCCATTGTGCGGATCCATATAGCGCAGATAGTAGGCAGAACTTCCTGCAAAGCCCGGCATTGTAGATAGTTCTATAGGGAAGATAGTGACGTTATCGATGAGTGTATTTTCCACTACGCAACGCTTCTTTTCATCCCATGCCCAGCGTGTGGCTCTGCCCAATGGTGGCTCGCCCGTCTCAGTGGGCTTATATTCTGTTATTTCAGGTAATTCTAGTGGCAGACATTCTTCTGGAATCATCGTCGGCATACCATTCTTGTAATATACAGGGAACGGCTCTCCCCAATAACGCTGACGGGAGAATATGGCATCGCGCAGGCGGTAGTTCACTTTCACGCGTCCCAAACCAGTTTCCGTGATATACTCTTTCATCCGCTTTATCGCATCCTTCACCTGCATGCCGTTGAGGAATCCTGAATTGATCATGACTCCCTCTTTAGCATCGAAACTTTCTTCGCTCACGTCTGCTCCTTCGATGAGTGGGATGATAGGCAGTTGGAAATGACGCGCAAAGGCATAGTCGCGGCTGTCGTGTGCAGGCACTGCCATGATGGCACCCGTGCCGTATCCGCTCAGCACATAGTCGCTCACCCACACCGGCACAGCTTTGCCCGTGACGGGGTTGATGGCATAACTGCCTGTAAAGACACCGCTGACGTGGCGGTCGCTGATGCGCTCGCGCTCCGTGCGCTTCACTGTCGCCTCAAGGTAAGCATTCACTTCGGCACGTTGCTCCCTTGTCGTGATTTTGCTGACGTATTCGCTCTCCGGCGCAAGCACCATAAACGTGACGCCGAACATCGTGTCGGCACGTGTGGTGAAAATCGTCATCTCCACATCGCTGTCCTTTATTTTGAATTTGACCTCTGCTCCTTCGCTACGCCCTATCCAGTTGCGTTGCGTCTCTTTTATCGCGTCGCTCCAGTCGAGAGCGTCTAGTCCGTCAAGCAGACGCTGTGCGTATGCGCTGACGCGCAGACACCACTGTAGCATCTTTTTCTGCACCACAGGATAACCTCCACGCACGCTGACACCATCCACCACCTCATCGTTGGCGAGCACCGTCCCGAGTTCTGCACACCAGTTCACCATCGTTTCGCCGAGGTAGGCGATGCGGTAGTTCATCAGGTCTTGCTGTTTCTCTTTTTCGCTTTTCTTTGCCCATGAAGCATCTTTCCCAAGACGTGCAACGAGTTCTTCTATCGGTCGTGCCTGCTGGCGTTCCTCATCGTAGTAGGAGTTGTACATCTTCTGGAATGCCCATTGTGTCCAGTGGTAGTAGTCCTTGTCGCATGTGCGCACCTCGCGCTCCCAGTCGAAGCAGAAACCTATTTTGTCCAACTGGCTACGGTAGCGGTTGATATTCTCCGTAGTGGTCCTCTCTGGGTGTTGTCCTGTCTGTATGGCGTATTGCTCTGCTGGCAGTCCGTATGCGTCATATCCCATAGGGTTCAGCACGTTGAAGCCTTGCAAGCGTTTGTAACGTGCGAATATGTCGGAGGCAATATATCCCAGCGGATGCCCCACGTGTAGCCCTGCCCCAGAAGGGTAAGGGAACATATTGAGCACATAGAACTTCTTTCGTTCCTTGTCTTCTACCACGCGGTATGTGTTATTCTCTTTCCAGAAGTGTTGCCACTTGCTTTCGATGTTGTTGAAATTGTATTCCATAATTGTATTTTCCTATGTCTGCAAAATTAGTGCAAATCAAGGATAAAGCAAAAAATGACTTTATGTTATTTTAGATTTAACTTGTGAGTGTGAATAGAGCTTGCTCTGATTAACACTCACAAATAAATCGTTGAATCGTTAGATTTTTGCTTTATCTTGATGCCGCCTAATTTAAGTCCCTTTTCTTCTTCCGCACTTCAATAATTAAAGCAGAACTTCATTATTTTCGGCTTGTCATCAGTTCGACCGAAGGTCAAAATTAGTCCATCCGAACATAGGCGTCACGACTAAAATTTCAGTCGGCAAAATCTAATAGGTATTTGTCACTATGACTGTTCCCGTAGACATATAGATAGTAGGAAGAACGGTCAGGCTCTGCTTCGAGTAGACGGTTAACTTTTTCTTTGCCGTAACAATTGCGTGAGGCGAAACGTCCTGAGAGTGTCCCATTGATGACCTCTGCTTTGGTCCCTAAGACAGCTTTAACACCCAATCGCTGACAATAAGGGCGTACCCATTCTTCAATGCTGGCTGAAATCACATAAATGTCGTCAGATGATTCGATATGTTTCTGAAGTAACGAGATTGTATCCCTATTCGCAAACTCATCTATCCTATCGGCGAACTTACTACCTAAGTTGGCAAACTCGTCATAGTTCATCCCCCTGAAAAACCACGAAAAAACGCGCTGTTTGGCTTTCCAGTTAGGATATAATCCAATCTTCATAAGAATAATCCATGGCGTATGTAGCAGGAAACCTACTAGGAGCCTTCTTCTTCCAAATGCGAATCGGATAAATTCCAGCAGTGTGTCCCTTGTGGTCAGAGTTCCGTCAAAGTCAAAAACAGCGATGCGTCGTGTCTTCTTCATAATTCGGTCATAGATATAAAAGACATGTAAATGTTAAGCCCCAAGCCAGAATGCAACATAGAATGAAATGGTCTTGGATAAATATACGTGATGGACTACCGCTCTTCTCTCCGACGATAGTCAGCTGGAGATAGCGGACGAGACCGGCTAGTACAAAAATGGAAGTCGTATACAGATAGTTGTTGCCTATGCGACTGATAACCTCGTCCGAAACGGTATACATGATGTAACAAATCATCGTGACGCTTGCCACTATGCATAGTGCCATATTAATGAATGAGATATTGTAGCATCCTATGCTGTCCCGCAGCATCACGCCCGAATTCTCGTACACAGCTACATCATCCCTTCGTTTGGCAATGGCAATGAAAAGAGTTAGCAGAAAGGTCATAATGACAATCCAGTGAGAAAGCTCTACATGGCTGGATATGCCTCCTAGGATCACTCTCAGCACAAACCCTAGGGCTATGATGAACACATCAATAACGCTGTAATGCTTCAATCTCAGGCAGTAAGCGATGTTAAGGAGGATATACAGCGTAACGATGCCCGCTACTCCAATCTTCATTGAAATTTCGTGATAGCCCGTAAAAATGAGTCCGAAAGACAGAATCCAGCATACGATCATTGTGTAGTATGCCTGCTTCCTGCTGACGGAACCGCAGGCCAAAGGACGTCTGCATTTCTTGGGATGATGACTATCCGACTCCGCATCGTATATGTCGTTTAGGCAATAAATGCCGCTGGACGCGAAACAGAACGCTAAAAAAGCACAGATGTTTGGCCACCAGCAGGATAAATCCGTAAGGTGTCTGCCGAAGAACAGTGGCAGAAATACAAAAATGTTCTTGCTCCACTGATTGGGCCGCATGAGCAAAATGATGTGGGGAATCATAGTGTGATGTTTCATTTATTGATTCGGTTAAGCAGAATAACAGGTAGTATGATGCCGACAATCGTATAAAGAAGATATATGATGATGTCGTCTGTCTCAGGAGAATTGAGTGTGACAAGGCTGTAGTTGAATCCGCACGCATTTAGTACGGCAGTGAGTGCCTTGAAAGATAGAATATGCCATGTCATTATGCTGAAGCTGTTCCGCCCGATGACGGAAAGTGCATGACTGACACATGTGCCTTCTGCTTTCTTGCTGACATAAGCTAGAAAATACATAGCACTCAGTATGCAGAGTGTCATTGACAGCACATTGTGGTATGTGTTTGTTACAAGTAAGTTCGGACCGAAAAAAATGTTGCAGAGATAGAACAGTATTAGAGCTATGATTGCGACACGCCAGTTATTAAACTGCCAATGGAACCTGTTCCAGACGGTGTACCCTATATAGATGAGCCAAGTGATAGTGAAGACATTGCCATAGCGAGGAATGTGTATATCGGTCAACTCCGGTACGGCATGTGCGACTATGCACAAGGCGAAAATGACGATGCCACGTGCATATTCGTATCTCATGTCGTCACGTATCACCTCCCTTGTTATTCTGCTGATGATAGATAGAATGACAAACGAAACAAGAAGACAATAAACGAACCATAGTGCAGAGAGTACAGGTTCTCTGCCAGCTCCAATACAGGCATATATGAGATGCTTGATTATTTCTGGAAATGTGTATGGCGAAATGTGTCTGCCTGTATATTCAATGTTTTCGTCATATATGCCCAGCATGAAAAAACTATTGTGGAGCAAGATGCAAATGGCAAAGGCTATTATCAGTTTGAAATATAGGGACAATAACCTGCTTTTGATAAAACCTGGCGTATCCTGAAGATTATCTTCCCTTATGAAGAAACCGCACAGAACGAAAAATACGCCCACATGCCATGAGTTGGCAAACAGACTCCATACAGGGAGCAGTGTGCTGTGATGGAAATGGAAATCGCTATGGAAGGCCACCACAGCTATGATGGCAATACCTTTCATCATATCTACCCATTCCAAACGCTTACTTGTGTTATTCATGGCATTTCAACGCTTTGAAGGTTGGTTTATTACCTTGACGTTCTCGCCTTCCACAATCCATACACTTTGGTATTGTTGTGCAAAGGCTCGAGACACCATATAGTCTATTCTGTCCTTTTCATCGAGCCTAATTTCTTTACACTCAATTATGTTGGGCCACCTATAATCGCTCATATATCTGACTGCAATTCCATTGCCGAAGGCATCAGCGGGAATGGTGCAGAACATGGAATACTTCGGATATCCGTCATCAACTCGAATAACATAAACATTTTCGGGCTCACCACCACATTGACTTATAGTAAGTCTAGCCATCTGCTTCCCCGTCTCGCCCGATTCATATGCTTTGATGGCATGGTGCGCATCGCTGATGGTAGCTGGGAGAAGGAACGAACAGCAGATGATGACGGCATAAACAGGCTTTTTAATACGTTCCATCATCATACCGATAATGAGAGCTGCTATGCACAACGATGAATATGTGTGCATCACAGTGAAAATTGTGGCGAGATGAATACCTGCTAGTATGACCATACAGCAAAGAAGCCCTAGTGTCATCCTATCCCTGATGTTCGAGATGATATGGCGGACTATGTTGGCGATGAACGGTATAGACAGCAGAATGGTAAGTGCTGCCAGAAAAATGTTGCGACTAGGTGCGTGAAGTATGCTCACGAAGTCCCATGGGAGCCATGAGAACACAATGAACATACCGATGTTTCTGACGATCTGGCGTATGCCTCCATCGATATATTCGGTATTGATATTCACTTGATCTGTGGGCAGGCTTAGGCGAATAGCAGAATATATCACTGCGATTGACAAAAAAAGAACTATATCGCGACAGGAACGTCTAAAGGAGCACAGTCCTATGCTGTAGGCTAGTAATGGCGAGACCACTATGAAGGCCATAGCATTTTCTTTGCAGAGTGTGCCGATAAAAATGGCAACAGAGAACAGAATGTATGAATATAGAGGAAATGACTGATTATATTTCTCCTTAACCGTTTTTATATATATCAAGGTGGCGACAAGTCCCCACAATAGTGCATAAACCTGATTTGCAGAATCAATGTCAAGCACAGTACCGAGCATGCCGGGAGAGAACATAAAGAATATCATGACAGACAAAGTGCCTCTCTGCCTGAGACCGATAAGAATTGCTACTTTGTAAAGCAGCAGACAATTAACGATGTGACCTGTCACGATGATAATGTGGTTCAGCAAAGGAAAAAGTCTGGTATTCAGTCCGTTGATGTATCCTATTATACCATCGAAAGGTCGCCAGTAGGTATCAAACGGCAAGAGTAAACTGATCAGCTTGGTATTATCTGTCTGCGGACTGGTCATATAGCTCCAATCATCCATTGTAGGTGCATTCGGGAATGCGAGTGCGGCTAGCACCACAAGTCCCAAACAGAGCATTATGTATATTTTCCTCATCGTTTTTTCAACATCCTTAATTCCGCAACACAATAACTTTTTATTTGAGCAACAAAAAGTTGTTTAGGATTCTGCGATGTCAGAAATTTCATCTAACTTAGTGCTACAAACAGAAATCAAGCGAAAATCTAATTGACATGGCAAAGATACAAATTTATTACTGTCTGGTAAAACTTTTTCAGTTTCTGCAATATCGGCTGCACCTCGGCATAGATTAAGTGAACTTATCTCTGTTACCTGTAAACAGGAACTCTTTTGTGCGGATAAACCCGCAGTTGTCGGAAGCATCACCACATTTAGTGGTTCTGCCGGTTTGCACGATATTTCCGAGCCGACGCCTAATTTGACAATATCTTCCTCTGTCACGACTCGGCATAGATTGAACAAGTTCATCTCTGCGCTCGCTGCTTCATCGGTTGCGCAAAGCGAAAATTAGTGCAAGGCGAATATAATACAAAAAAATAAGGAATTATTTGTTTTGTATTGTTAAGGCTAAAGTTTAGGTTTCATTATCTTATACCTTATATATAATGTACGCGCGAGAAAGAAAGCAGTT
>JAGHTU010000021.1 GCA_018065185.1 Candidatus Equicola faecalis
CTCTCTTTTCATGTCTCACTCCTCCTCTTCCCATCGAATGACTTGTATGATCTTATATCATACACGTGTAGGATCTTATATCATACACTTGTATGATCTTATATCCTACAAACACCCCCTTTGCAACATCACGACTGCAACTCGAAACGAGGCTTAACCCAATGTAGGAATAAAGTGCGTCATCGCTATATACAGAACTCCGAGCGATGGGAAGAGGGTTTCCGCTCCTCGCAAAGCCGATTCTTCTGTTTCTTATTGAGTGGTTTCTGTTTTTTCACGCAGAGTCGGTTTTGCCTCTTTTTAGAGGTGTTGTGCAAAAATGTAATGTGCTTATGCAAACAAGTTTTCAACACACATCCCATTTCCGCACAAATCATCATACTGATGATTCAAAACCTCAAACGCAGAGGAGCAGAGACCGCAGAGGCTTTTAAGAGTTATTGGTACTTCTATAAACTCGAAACAACAGCAATCATAAGAGTTTATGTCATTTTAGAATTTATAGAACACACCTTAAGACTCTCTGCGTTCTCTGCTTCTCTGCTTCAAATCTTGAGACATCGAAGATGGCTTGACGGAAAGAATATGCCTTTTGAAAGCTCGCTTGCAGAAAGGAATATTCTTTCAGTCAACACCTCACATGAGGCAAGATTTGCTCTGCGATGAACAGAAAAGACTCTGCGAGAGATTGAAACATTTAGGAAATTGTTCCCTCGCGTGCGCGTGTACCTTATTAATATCTTATTAATATGATATGGTGGGGATTTGAAAATTTAAATAAATTTGGATTTACGCTCACCTTACACTATTTTTGCAAAAGCTCAATGGCTCGCAAGGGTTAGAGGGCAAATCTTATTGGTGAACGGCTGACTCTCGTGTAGGGTGAAAGCCAAAGAAAAGACGTTTTCAAAGTTGTCTTCTTTTCTCAAACTTGGAAAATTTGAACACTATAGAAGATATGCGCGATGCGTCTGCGCAGGTGATTATAAGCTCACGCTATATAATCCGAAGCGTGGGCTATTGAGTGCTAATCCTATAGTGTGGGTATTCCAAGACCTGAGAAAGGGATTGGCAGAAGTTTGAGTCACCCACGCTCTTTTCATATACGGACAAACTAAACGAAATTAAAATTCTCGACAAAGGGTGATTGTCGGGGGAGGGATTTTTATAATGACAGAGCATTTGGTTCTTCAATATTCTTATACAACACTTGTAATCAGGTTATAATTATGACAGCCTCTTATGTAACGTATAAATATAGATTAAAACAACTTTAGCATTTAATAATTATGTGTTATTTATCTTTCCTAAAAAGAATCGCATTGTTAAAATCCGAAATGGTTGCAAGAATAGTATTATTCTTTATCTGCCTTATATGTGCAAATGACATTCACGCACAATATGGTTACCCTTATCCTTATACAGGTAATCCATATTATGATGCTTATCAAACTGGGAGGCAATTAGGCAAAGCGATTGGTGATGCTATTACCTCTATTGTTGAAGATGACATATATGATAGAAGTTCTATCAAAAAAAACATAAACAAGTGGGGGGAATGTAAAAATGGGACATTGTCTATTAAACATGGTGCCATTGCTATTTATAAAAGTAATGGATATGCTTATAGCAATGGAGTTGACAAAAGGCTTTCTTCTAAAATAAAAGAAATAAACAATGCTCACAAATCTATTGATGATGTCAATATAACAGATAATGGTTATTTCATCGTTGTCTATGATGGTGGAACTGACTGGTATGGTGTCATACCCTCTTCGCTAAGTACAGCATTGAAAAAATACCCTAATGGTACTGTGTTCAGATCAATATCGTTCAATGATGAAACAGGTGTATATGCCATCACCACATCCGAAAGTTTTGAATCTAACAATAAAATGTACAATGACTGTTTTAATGAGAACATCGGAACCAAAGGGCAATTATTGTCTGCTAATATCAACGATAATGGGTGTGTGTTTTGTTTTTCAAAAGGAGTGGAATATTGTGGCTATATCCCTAATAACTTAAAACCCGCTGTTAAAGATTGGGGTTATATACCACAATTTGTGAAATTCAACAGACATGGAGATTATCTTATCTGTGGTCAGAATGGAGGCTACTCTTATTATATTACTGATACGAACTCATGTGGAGATACTCAATTAACCTTTCACAATGTTATTGTAAATATTTATAAGAATGAAACTGCATCCAACGGTGGAGCAAAACAAAATACAAATGCTAACACTCCAAGTAATAATGGAAGCATGGCAGGGAAACAAACAACAAACAATTCTGCAAAAGGAATGTTCGAAAAGGCTCTCCAATATTACAATGCAAAGAACTATACCGAAGCTGCGAAATGGTTTCGCAAGGCAGCAGAGCAAGGAGATGCAGATGCTCAATATAATTTGGGTGCTTGCTATTACAATGGCTATGGTGTCACGAAAAGCTATGCCGAAGCCGCGAAATGGTATCGCAAAGCAGCAGAGCAAGGAGATGCAGATGCTCAATGTATGTTAGGTATTTGCTATTACGGTGGCGACGGGGTCGCGAAAAACTATACCGAAGCCGTGAAATGGTATCGCAAAGCAGCAGAGCAAGGATTGGCACAAGCTCAATATAATTTAGGAAATAGCTATAATAATGGCAAAGGTGTTACGAAAAGCGACACTGAGGCTGTGAAATGGTATCGCAAAGCAGCAGAGCAAGGATTGGCAGAGGCTCAATATTGTTTAGGTAATTTCTATTACAATGACGAAGGTGTAACAAAAGATTATGCTGAAGCCGTGAAATGGTATCGCAAGGCAGCAGAGCAAGGATATCCAAGTGCGCAAGGCTGGATGGCAGTTTGCTATTATTATGGCGAAGGTGTTGAAAAAAATAACGAACTTTCAAAAATGTGGGCAACAAAACTTAAGAATAATCCTAAATCAACTAATGTCCATAAAACAGCGGCAGAATCTTTCTTAAAATAAACAAAATCAAAACATTAAGATATAATCGGTTACTTTATTTACTATCCTTAAATCCACAGATATTATAGTTAATAAACAATATCAGATGCAAACGTGTTGAGCAGACGAAGCATTTTAACCTGCACACTCTTATCATGGAGTCTCCGTCAATCACCGCCAAATATGTGTCGGAGACTTTGTCGGTGAGTCCACGTACTATTGAACGCTATCTTTCTGTGTTGAAGAAATTAGGAGTTCTAAGTCGCGAAGATAGGGATGATGATAGTATTTGGGTTCTTATAGAAGTCTAATGTTGTGAATCTCAAAGATGTTTACTTCTCTAGAGATTCATATGTTGTAGTATTAGGTGCTGGCGCAAGTTTATAGCAAAGTAATAATTTCATTTTTCATAGAAATTGCCCACGAGTATGTGTTACACTTCGTGGGCGTTTTCGCATACAAACCTAGATTCATTGGTTACTTAAAAATATACAAAATTTACAATCCCCACTATTATCATAGGGAAAATAAATGAATTTTTATTAAATTTGCACAAAGTAAAAATTCCTGCAATACATGAGCGACGAGATAACAGAGACCATGGACGGTGTACGGGACGTACATTCGGAATACAAACCGCAAAACAGGTTTGATGCCTCTATTGTACACCATTTGGATGGTATGTACCAGAACTGGTTTCTTGATTATGCCTCCTATGTTATTTTGGAACGTGCCGTTCCGCATATTGAAGATGGATTGAAGCCTGTACAGCGCCGTATCCTTCATTCGATGAAGGAGATGGATGACGGTAGGTTTAATAAGGTGGCAAACCTTGTGGGTCATACGATGCAGTATCATCCTCATGGCGATGCGTCAATAAAGGATGCTTTGGTGCAGTTGGGGCAGAAAAACCTCACGGTGGAATGTCAGGGCAACTGGGGAAATATCCTCACCGGTGATGAGGCTGCTGCTGGACGATATATAGAGGCACGTCTTTCGAAGTTTGCTCTTGACGTGGTGTTTAATCACAAGACCACTGAATGGCAACTCAGTTACGATGGCAGGAATCAGGAGCCTATCACGTTGCCTGTGAAGTTTCCGCTTCTCTTGGCGCAGGGGGCAGAAGGTATCGCTGTCGGGTTGTCATCAAAGATTCTTCCGCATAATTTTAACGAGATTTGTGATGCTGCCATCTCCTATCTGCAAGGGGAAGAGTTCCACCTCTATCCGGATTTCCAGACGGGTGGCAGTATAGATGTGAGTCAGTACAAGGACGGACAGCGTGGTGGAATGGTAAAAATCAGGGCAAAGATTGAGAAGATAGACCAGAAGACACTCGCAATACGGGAAATACCATTTGGCAAGACCACGACCACACTCATTGACTCCATACTCAAAGCCATCGAGAAGGGTAAGATAAAAGCAAAGAAGGTGGACGACAATACAGCCGCTGAGGTGGAAATCTTGATACATCTGATGCCCGGAGTGAGCCCGGACAAGACGATAGACGCCTTGTATGCCTTTACGGACTGTGAATCTGCCGTATCACCGAACTGTTGCGTCATTAAGGACCGTAAACCGCAGTTCCTCGCCGTAAGCGATGTGTTGAGACGTGCGGCGGACAATACCTTGCACCTGCTTAGACGCGAACTGGAGATACGTCGCGATGAATTGCTTGAACAACTGCATTTTGCTTCGTTGGAGCGTGTCTTCATAGAGGAGCGTATCTATAAGGGAAAGCCGTTTGAAGATGCAGAATCAACAGATGCTGCATGCGAATATATTGATGAACGCCTCACACCATTCTATCCTGACTTTATCCGCGAGGTGACGAAAGATGATATTCTGCGTCTTCTTGAGATAAAGATGCAGCGCATACTGAAATACAATAAGGATAAAGCAGACGAGGCCATCCTCCGCATGGAGAAAGAGGTGAAACGCATCAATAAAGACCTGAAACAGATGGTGCGCGTCACGGTGGAATGGTTTGAATACTTGAAAGAGAAATACGGTAAGGATTGTGAGCGACGGACGGAGATTCGCAATTTCGATACTATCGTAGCAAGTAAGGTGGCTGAGGCAAACCAGAAGCTTTATATCAATCGTGATGAGGGCTTCGTGGGTACGTCGCTGAAAAAAGACGAGTATGTATGTAACTGTTCGGATATTGATGACATCATAGTCTTCTTCCGCGACGGTAAATATAAGGTACTGCGTGTGGCAGACAAGATATTTGTAGGTAAGAACGTGATACATGTACAGGTGTTCAAGAAAAACGACCTACGCACAATATATAATGTGGTTTATCGTGACGGAAAGCATGGACCATATTACATAAAGCGTTTTAACGTCACGAGTATCACGAAGGACAAAGAATATGACGTGACACAAGGCACGGAAGGTTCGCGAATCATGTATTTTACTGCCAACCCTAACGGTGAGGCTGAAACGATAAAGGTCAATTTCACCCCTACACCGACAATCAGGAAACTGTTTTTGGAAAAAGACTTTTCCGAGATAGCAATAAAGGGACGTGCCTCACGCGGAAACCTCCTGACGAAGACTGCAGTACAGCGCATCGGTCTGAAGGCGCATGGCGTGAGTACGCTCGGTGGGCGTAAGGTGTGGTTTGATGATGTCGTTAAGCGTATCAATTATGATGGTCACGGACGTTTCTTGGGCGAATTTGGGACAGATGACCACATACTCGTGGTGCTGGATAACGGTGATTTCTATATCACTTCCATAGATGTGAACAATCATTATGAGGACAATATCCTGCGATTGGAGAAATATCAGAATGATAAGGTGTGGAGTGCTGCCCTTATTGATGCTTCACAAGGCGGTAATCCTTATTTGAAGCGTTTCCTGATGGAAGCGACTGGGAGGAAACAGAATTTCCTTGGAGAAAATGCCCATAACAGGCTACTTCTGCTTACCGACCAGAAGGAACCTCGGATAAAGGCTGTGTTTGCCGGTGCTGATGCCGTGCGTGAGCCATTGGAAGTGGATGTCAACGAATTTATCTCTGTAAAGGGATTTAAGGCTAAGGGGAAACGTCTGACACAATTCTCTATAGATGTCGTGGAGCTGATTTCGGAGGAGGTGAAGGAGGCCCCTGTCGCAGAGGAGACAGAAGACGCCGATGTGCCTGTGGAGGAGGAGACACCTGTCAATGATGTGACGGAGTTAAACCTCTTTGATTGATTTTTATAAAACTGACAAGACCTGTGTTTCGTGTATTGCTATTTCTTGTGTTTTTTGTCCTGACGGTTTCCGCCAAAGCACAGCGTGATACACTTCTTGCACGCAACATCACTACCACATCGAATATGATTGGTATCGGTGGCGTGAACGTGCTGGACACCTATATTTCGCCAGAGAAATATCGTGGTACGGAATTGCGCTTTATCTCAATGACGGAAAAACGCCGTCTGGGCAATGCATTGTCTTATCAGCGCATATTGCAGTTGAACCTGTCGCTCCCTCATAACCGTGCGCGCACGGCAGACTATCTGGCAGGAATGCTAAACTATTCGTGGGGGCTACATTATAACTTTGACCTTTTAGACGAAAAACGCCTGAATATCAAGCTTGGCGGATTGGCAGATGCGAATCTGGGAGGATTATACTCCACACGCTCGAGTAACAATCCCGGACAACTGAAAGCCTATGTGAATATCACGCCCTCTGTGATTGCATCATATGATTTTCCGCTTTGGAGGCGTGTCTTCTCGGTGCGTTATGAAGCAGATGCTCCGCTCTTTGGCGTAATGTTTTCTCCACATTATGGGCAGTCCTATTACGAGATATTCTCTGAGGGGCATACAGACCATAATATAGTGTTTACGACCATCGGATGCGCTCCGTCATTGCGTCAGATGCTCTCTGTTGATGTCCCGATAGGGAAAGCCACTATGAGGGTAGGGTATGTGGGAGACTTCCAACAGGCAAATGTAAATGGTATCAAGTCGCACTCATGGTCAAATGCTTTCATGATAGGTTTTGTAAAACGATTTAGAATGTCGAAGATAAGATGAAGCCGGTTTCTTATATACTGATGTTTCTAATACCATTATCGCTCCTGCCGGCATGTGTGGATGTCGATGAGAAGCCAAACACGCGCAATGGGAATTTTGAAGCGTTATGGACCATAATAGACGAGCATTATTGTTTCCTTGATTACAAGGCACAAGAATATGGGCTGGATTGGAATGCTGTGCATGAGAAATATAAGGAGCGTGCCGATACGGTGAAGACTGTTTTCGAGCAGTTCCGTGTGTTTGCAGATATGCTTGCCGAGTTGCGTGACGGACATGTGAACCTTACGTCAGATTTTGATAATGCACGCTACTGGGACTGGCATGAGAAATTTTCTGCCAACTTCAGTGATTCCCTGCATCGTATCTATATGGGAACGGACTATGGTATTGCTGGAGGACTGAAATACCGCCATTTTATCAACGATACAGATACTATTGGGTATATCTATATCGGTAGTTTCAATACATCGTTTTCGGAGAATAACCTGACTTATGTGCTTTATCTCCTGCAGGACTGCAAGGGACTTATCTTGGATCTGCGCAATAATGGTGGAGGGTTACTGACGCTGTCAGAACGTCTGGCATCACGCTTTACAGAGAAGAAAATCTTGACAGGATATATGCGCCATAAAAGAGGACGAGGACATTCTGACTTCTCTGATTTTGAGGTACAATATGTAGAGCCTTTTGACGGACTGCGATGGACAAAACCTGTTGTCGTGCTGACCAACCGCAGCGTCTTTTCTGCTGCCAATGACTGCGTCAATCGCTTGCGTTGCTGTGAGAATGTCACGGTGGTGGGGGACCGCACGGGGGGTGGCGGTGGACTGCCATTCTCTTCCGAGTTGCCTAACGGATGGGCAGTACGCTTCTCTGCTTGCCCATTTTATGATGTAAATAAAAAGGATATTGAATTTGGTATCGAACCTGATTATAAGGTGGATATTACAAGTGAGGATTATCAGCGTGGGGTTGATACTATCCTTGAATATGCAATAGATATGTTTACCAGTTTGCTACCGTAGCATTGAATATCTGGTCGCATATATCTTTTACCATCTGTGTCACCAATTCCTCCTGTACAGAATTTAATGATTGTGTTGTCTCGTAAGTGGAGGTGGCAGTAAACTGTTGCTCAAAATCTTGTGTATGGTTCTTGTTGTTGGTGAAACGTACATTGACCGTCATCTGCAGTTCGGTCTGTGCTGAATATCCTTCGGCACTTACGGCTTTGTTATGTTGCTCATAACGTGTGATTTCGCCATCAACTTTCAGGTCGCCGTTTCGGCGCACAAGGTCAAGTTTCGTCTGACGTGCATAATGGTCTTTGAGCTCATCGTTGAACATATTTGCCATAGGTCCCCACACATAACTTGCACGATTAGGAAAGTCCTTTATCTCGATAGTCTTTGTAATGCTGTAGTCAATGCTTGCACCATTGAGCGAATATTTGACACTGCACGATACGAGTACTGCCAGTGCAAAGCCTGCGATGACCCAGATGTGATTAGATTTCTTCTGCATAGTCTGCATCTGTGTTTTGTGCTGATAATGTGTTGTGTGAAGCAGCTACTTGCCCCGTCCTTTGTATCACCTCCAGACGGTCCTGCATCCCTCTCATCTGGCGGTGCATGTCTGACAGCGATGTCTTCATGTCGAAAAGCATTTTGTAGAGCATCTCACGTTCACTCTCATAACTATGATTGCCAGTGGAGATACGTGTGAGCGAGTGACTCTCTTCGTCTTCCGGTATGAACTGACGCAAAATCTCTGGCGTGATGATTCTTTCCTGTGATATTACGGAGATTTGTTCGGTAATGTTCTTCAATTGCCGCACATTCCCAGGCCATTTGTACTCCAGCAGGATGTCTTTTGCTTCATCCGTGAGTTGGATACGTTCCATTCTTAATTGTTTTGCTATCAGCATGGCGAACAGGCGGAACAATAAGATTATGTCATTTCCACGCTCCCGAAGTGGGGGTATCTGGATAGGGATAGTGTTCAGACGGTAATACAGGTCTTCACGGAAACGCCCTTCCGAAATGGCGCGGGTGAGGTTTACGTTTGTTGCGGCAATAATCCTAACATCAGTCTTGCGTACATCTGTGCCACCAACACGTATATACTCTCCTGTCTCTAACACTCGCAGGAGCCGTGCCTGCGTAGCAAGTGGCAGTTCACCCACCTCATCAAGAAAGAGTGTTCCTTTGTCTGCTGCTCCGAAATATCCTACGCTTTCCCCGACAGCTCCAGTAAATGATCCTTTCTCATGTCCGAAGAGTTCGCTGTCGATAGTTCCTTCCGGTATGCTTCCGCAGTTTATGGCAAAGTATTTTGCACGTTTCCTTATGCTACTATCGTGAATGATACGTGGGATTACCTCCTTGCCCACACCGCTCTCGCCTATTATCAAAACGCTGAGGTCAGTGGGGGCTACCTGTAGGGCAACGTCCAAAGCACGGTTGAGTGCATCGCAGTTGCCTACAATGGTATATCGCTGTTTTATATCCTGAAGTATTGTACTATCCATTGATTAAATGTCGTTGTTGTCTTCTGTGTTTTTTTCATCCTCTGTCGTTTCTTGCTTTTTTACAGCATGCTTAAAGGATGCTATGCGTATGATGAAATAGATTTCAATAATGCCATATATCGCAAATGTATATCCTAAGATCTGATAGATGATGTTGTGGTCTGTTATTGTTTCAAGTGAGAAATTTGCAATCACAAGTACACCGATAATGAAGACAAGTATCGGCAGACAGAAATTACCTACACCAATCTTCCAATATTTGTGCGCACTTATGAGTTCAATGACTGTAGAAATGGTCAGGATGATAAGTATGGCTCCAAGAATAACAATCACAGTGGACTTGTTATAGTGCTGGAGAACGATGACTGCGATACCAAGCAGTATGCTTCCCCATCCCACAAGTGGGGAATCGTGCTGTATGGCATCATCACTATGGTTATTCATGTATGTCATTACCACAGATGCAATGCCGGGAATGATGAATAACAGACCGATGACCACAGCCAACCATTTTTCTATCTCTGCGGAAAAGAGAATCAGCAGTACTCCTGCAGCAAGTGTGCATATTGCCCTGAAGGCAGAACTGTGAAAGAAACGCATATCAATTATTCTGTTTATTTACGGAATGATATTTTCTATATATTTACAGAGAATGTCAATACCTACGGTGTTTGTTTTTCCCTGCGGTATTATGATGTCGGCAAAACGCTTTGTAGGCTCGATGAACTGTTCATGCATAGGTTTCAGTACATCCAAGTAACGCTGCATCACGATTTCTGCCGTACGTCCGCGCTCCACAATGTCGCGACGGATATTACGAATCAACCGTTCGTCACCATCGGTGTCAACGAATACTTTCAGGTCCATCATCTTCCTCAGCTCCGGATTGATGAGAGCCATTATACCCTCGATGATGATGACCGGTTTGGGTTCTACATGCACCGTGCGTTGCATACGATTGCTCTGTATGTAGGAATAGATAGGTTGCTCGATAGCCTTGCCGTGTCTCAGTTCCTTAACCTGTTGCAACAGTAGTTTCCAGTCGAAAGCATCAGGATGGTCGAAGTTTATTGCCCTGCGTTCCTCGTCAGTGAGGTTAGTCGTGTCGTTATAGTACGAATCAACTGGAACGACTGCTACAAAATCAGGTGGAAGAGCATTTACGATTTCCTCCACTACGCTTGTTTTTCCGCTACCGGTGCCTCCGGCAATACCTATTATTGTCATCATTAATCTTGTATTGTAGCAGTTTTCTTTTCTTTCAGTAAATATACAACCACCGGTAAATGGTCAGAGAAACCATTCAGCCAAGCTCCTCCAGCTTTGGTACGCAAAGGATTTCCCTTATATTTCCCGTCCTGTTGGAGCAGATAGTCGCGTGAGAAGATGTTGTGCTCGAAATACTCCAGTGTGGCATAATTTTTTGTACCGTCTCGGTCAATAAGGTTTGAATTCATCACAATTTGGTCAAACAGATTCCACGAACCGTTATATGCTAGCGTTCCACGTCCTTCACTTGCCAGAATGTTCCACCATGGATTCCATAACCCACCATCTTCCACGTCTGCAATCTCGCGGTGAGCACCGAGAGCCTTTGCCATAGAGTCGTTGAATGGGTCATCATTCATATCTCCCATAATGAAAATCTTTACATCGGGGTCGGCTTTGAGAAGAGAATCTTTAACAGCTCTGACCTGTCTGCCTGCACTTTCGCGATAGAACCCTGTGGCAAAACGCGATGGCCAGTGGTTGACAATGACGGCGATATGTTCGCCAGCCAGTGTACCGCTTATAGCCAGGAAACCACGTGTCTTGTATGTGCTGTCTTTTTCCAGTTCCGGTACGTAGCGGTGCAATACCACTCTGTCCGGTGTAAAGAACTTCGGATTATATAACATTGCACAGTCCACTCCACGGCGGTCAGGCCCTTCCACATGGATGAATTGCATATTGCGTGCTTTCAATACGGGCTGGTTGCATAGGTCGGTAAGTACACGTGCGTTCTCCACCTCGCTCACACCGATTATTGCACATCCGTCCTTACTCAGCAAATCTGTACCCATTTCGGCAAGTACACGCGACATGTTTTTTAGTTTTGACGTGTATTTCATCGTGTTCCACTTGCCTGCTGCAGAAGGCAAATACTCAAAATCATTCTTGCCTTTGTCATGAATGGTGTCGAACAGATTCTCAAGGTTATAAAAGCCGATGGCGTATGCGTTGAATTTTCTTTCAGCTGATGCATCGATGCATACGGTAAGTAGTAGAATTGTTAGGATAAAAGTTTTTTTCATATCTGTTTTAAGTTACTTAAAAGCAATACAAAATTAGTGTAAACGACTGATATAACCAAATGGGGCTTAATTGATAATTCAGGATTTAAAGTCATAGGCTATTGACAGGTATTTGCTATCCAACTATGATCTTTTCCGAAGACTGCTTCGAGAGTGATTTGTGATGCCTCTTTCTTGGTGAGCTGACGTGACCATGGGGCACGTTGAGTTACATCTATCGGTTTTCCGTCTGGCGTCGTGTTGTTGTATTCCAAATAGCGTGATGTCTGTTCGTTGTCTTTATTGCCCCAGTTGTGCCAACCTACGGGGCGGATATGTGAGCCAAGGATGCAATTCATGAACAATGTATAAGCGTATGGACGCCATGGACGTCCGAGGTAGCATTGCAGATGCTGGCCTTCTGCGGTTATGATGTTGCAGTGGTTGAATATATAGCCGAACTTTATGTCCTTTGGCGTGGATGCTGCAGTTACATAACTATTTATCTTGTTCATAATTGTGCAGTTCTCAAACCATGCCGTAGAAGGACCGAAGATGAAATCGGTAGTGCCCTCAATGTAGCAGTCGCGGAAAAACAGTGAAGTCTCGCTTCCTCCGGTGTATATCGTGTCCTGATTCCCAAGGAAACGACAGTTGATGAAGCATATGCGTGTCCCCTCAGTGTGTAAGGCAACAGCTTGCCCTAATCGTGCCGCGTTGTTCTCAATAGTTATGTTTTTAAGTGTGAAGTCGTTGGCTTCAATCTTCAGGGTATATGTACGGAATGTCCCCATCGGACGTTTTGTCCCCGGAATACGGATGTTTGCGTGGTCGTCATAAGTGATGATTGTTTTATCACGGTCTTCGCCACAAATCTCAATGTTTGTTACCCATGCAGGAATGACGAGTTTTTCTTTATAGGTGCCTTTTTTTACGAAGATGACCTTGTGATAGTCCATAAATGCACGGCACACTTCAATGGCGTCATCAATAGTTCTAAATTCACATGTCCCGTCACGGCTTACGAAGAGCGTGTCGGGATTGTCGTATGGGTTGGCTGCATTTACAACTGAAAATGTAGCTAGGAACAGAAAACTGAAGATTGTTTTTTTCATAGTTGATTGATTTCTGTTAATGATGTTATTTCTTTTAGGCGTTGGATGATGTCTGTCACATCTTTGCGGTTGCGTACGCGGAAATTGATTGTGCCGTCAATGATTTCGGCATTCGAGGAAAGGTTGATTTTCGTAATGTTGATGCTCATGTCTTCAGACAATAGGCGCGTGACTCTGTTGAGCAATCCTATTTCATCCACTCCTTTAATACTGATTGCTGCTTCGAAGAGTGTGGATTGGGTGTCCCAGCGTACGCTGATGATGCGGTTTCCCCAACTGCTTTTCAGTTTATTTGCGACAGGGCAGTTGCGGCTGTGTATTTCGATATGCTTTTTATTGTTGATATATCCCAGTATGTAATCTCCGGCGATAGGATGGCAACAGTCAGAGAAGATGAACGAACCGACATTAAGGTCGTTTATCACAAGAGTTTTCTTTTTGTTGAAATCTTTCGGCACTACAAATAGACCTTGTTCGCCCTGTGGGATTATGTCCACGGCAGTAGTTGCTGGTATCTCCTGTTGTTGCTGTGGCAGTATGATTATCTCTTCATTACTTATATCATCCTTTGTGCTTTTTACAAATGGTACATATTTACGCCATCCGCTTCGTCCGCGTGCTCCCATAGCTACGTTGAGGTCACCTTCGTTGAGTTCCAGTTCATGGCTACCGATGCTGAAAAAGAAATCTTCCTTCTTGGGTGAATTATGGAAGTTCATTATGCGGTTTACTATGATGGAAGTCTGCGCCACATCATGTTTTGCGAGGAATTCACGTAGCATTTCTTCTCCTTGTTTCTGCACATAGCGTGCGTCTTTCCTCAATGCTGCCATTATCTTGTTCCGCGCTTTAGCCGTGGATACGAAATTAACCCATTCCGGTTTGACGTGCTGTGCCTGTGATGTAAGTATTTCTACCTGGTCACCGCTTTGCAGTTTATGGGAAATAGGTACCAGACGGTGATTGACTTTTGCCCCTATACAGTGGTCGCCAAGGAAAGAGTGTATGATAAAAGCAAAATCCAGTGCCGTGGAGCCTGCAGGTAGCGTCTTTATCTCTCCTTTTGGTGTGAATACGAATATCTCTGATGCAAACAGGTTGAGTTTGATGGAGTCTAAAAAGTCCATTGCGTCAGGTTGTGGATCGTCAAGTATCTCTTTGATTGTGCCGAGCCATTTTTCTAATTCATGATCTTCTTCGTGCTCCTCTTCCGTATTGATGAGTTCCCCATCTTTATACTTCCAATGAGCGGCAAACCCATGTTCGGCAATTCTGTTCATGCGCTGGCTACGTATCTGAACTTCTATCCATTGTCCGGTGCTACTCATTAATGTTACGTGCAGAGCCTGGTATCCGTTTGCTTTAGGACGTGAGAGCCAGTCACGCATACGGTCAGGATGACTTTTGTAGAGTTTCGTTATTGCTACGTAGATGTTGAAGCATTCATTTATTTCTTCTTCACGTCGCTTCGGCTTGAAGATAATGCGCACGGCCAGTATGTCGTAAATCTCATCAAATGATACATGTTTCGTCTGCATCTTGTTCCAAATGGAATAGGGTGTCTTTACGCGCTCCATAATCTCATAATCAAGCCCCATTTCGTCAAGTGCACTACGTATCGGCTGTGTGAATTCGGCGAAGAGTTGCGACCGTTTTTCCTGTGTCATAGAGAGCTTGTCAAGTATCATTTGATACTCTTCGGGGTGCTCATACCGAAAACTGAGGTCCTCAAGTTCGTTCTTTATCTTGTTCAGTCCAAGGCGGTTGGCAAGTGGAGCATAGATATACATCGTCTCTCCGGCAATCTTGTAGCGTTTGTTTACAGCCTGTGATGCCAGTGTGCGCATGTTGTGCAGACGGTCGCAAATCTTTACGAGAATAACGCGGATGTCATCACTCATGGTGAGAAGCAATTTGCGAAAATTCTCCGTCTGTGCTGATGCCTTGTCGCCGAAGATGCCTCCTGATATCTTTGTCAGTCCATCTACAATTTGTGCTATCTTTGAGCCAAATATGTTTTCAATATCTTCAACGGTATAATCCGTATCTTCGACAACATCATGCAGTAATGCAGCACAGATACTTGTGGAGCCTAATCCTATTTCGGATGCTGCGATGAGCGCCACTGCTAGTGGGTGCATGATATATGGCTCTCCCGAGAGACGGCGAACCCCTTGATGAGCATTTTTTGCAAAGTTGAAAGCCTTGGTAATGATTTCTACTTTCTTGCGGTGATTGGAAGATAAATACGCATCAAGCAGTCTCTTGAATGCCTCGTCAATCATCTTTTCATCAATGGCTTGCTGTGTTAGATTCTCATCGATATAGCTTTCCATAACATCCTTACTTTATCAACCTTTATACTTTTTCGTTCTTATCGCTTTTCAGAAATTCAAACTACAAGCCACTCCCACTGATGACGACTTCAATGGGTTTTGCGAGAGTGAATTTCCTGATATTACTGTCGGACGTACCTTCATGCTTAAGTCTGGCGAGAGGTCAAAGTCACTCATTTCCGCATCTATGTATGCATCAATCACAGAAACGGCATATACGCCAATCATGCAGAAGAAGGCGAGGTCGCGCCAACGTCGGTATTGGTCTTTCCTGCTTTGAAAGATTTTTTTATACCGTTCTTTATTTGCATCGGTGATTTTTACACCTAAGTGCAGGAACTGGTTGTAGCTCTGTGTGTTCGGGTCGTTATCAAGCAGGTCGGTATAGGCCTGTGCATAGTCTTTATACATCTGCCCATTCCAGCTCAGTGCATATATACATCCCACCATGCCTCCATAGAAAATGGGCAGTTTCCAGTATTTCCGGTTGTAGATTTGTCCTCCTCCAGGTATGACAAGAGCCAGCCACAGTGCTTTTTTTGAATCTGGTTTCCATGTGCTCCAATCGCGGTGAGATTTCTCTGTGACTGTTTCCTTGACAATAAGTGTGTCTGCAAGAAGTGTGTCTTCCTGTACAATGGCTTCTGTTATGCTATCTAGTGCTGTATCCTGTGCATACGCTCCTTTCATGCTTACGAATGCGAAAGCAAGAAAAATAAGACCTTTTATCAAAATATCTTTACAAGATGGCATAATCTCTGCAAAGATAATAAAAGTTTATTTCCTATGCGTACTACTATGGGTTTTTAACCTTTCAAAAATAAGTGTAGCAGCATTTCGAGGTGCGTTGCCACTGCCAAGCCGTTCTTTCATCTTTCTGTAGCCATCCAGCATCTCCTGCCGATGAGGCTGCCTTGTGAGTATTCGCGATAATTCGTGCCTGATGTTTTCCACTTTCATTGTGCTTGCCACGAGTTCAGTCACTAACTCTGAATCCATAATCAGGTTGACCAGCGAGATGTATCTGACTTTTAATATGATTTTTCGTAGCAGGCTTATTATTTTCCCGATAGGTGTATAGTAGCATACCACCTGTGGTACACCCATCAATGCCGTTTCCAGTGTAGCTGTTCCGCTTGTCACAAGTGCCGCTTCGCTGTGGGCAAGTAATTCCAGCGTCTTTCCATAAACAATATCGACTTTTATGGTGCAACCTCTTCTCTTTGATTTCTGTAGTTGCTGCTGATAGAAATCATCCTCAATGCTCGGTGCGCCAGCAATGATAAACCGATATTGTGGGAATGCTTCGGCAGCCTTGAGCATCTGGCAGAGATTGTCTTTGATTTCCTGTCTCCTGCTGCCTGCAAGGATGGCAATGATTGGTTTGCTGTCCTGCCAGTATTCATCTTCTTGAGTGCTGTGATAAGATGCGATAAAATCGTTTATTTCTGTCGCTGTTGGGTTGCCTACATAGTCTATATGGTATCCGTACTTTCCCTCAAAAAAGTCTTTTTCAAAAGGTAATATGGAATAAAGGTAATCAACGTCGCGTTTGATGTTTTTTATGCGATATTCTTTCCATGCCCATAATTTAGGGGATATATAATAATGTATAGGAATGTCGGTGTGACGATGAATGTGTTTTGCTATGTTGAGATTGAATCCGGGATAGTCTGTGAGTATCAGTACATCCGGTTTATATTGTATGATATCCTCTTTACAATGGCGCATGTTTTTCAGTATCGTATGCGCATGCAGGAGCACAGGGATAAAGCCCATATATGCAAGCTCACGATAGTGGCGCACCATCTCTCCTCCTGCTTCCTGCATCTTCTCCCCACCGAAAAAGCGGAATTCAGCATCTGGGTCTATCTTTTTAAGTTCCTGCATCAAACCACCCGTGTGCAGGTCGCCTGATGCTTCGCCGGCAATGAGATAGTATTTCATAGGCTTTGTCGTGTGTAGTACAGCTGTTGGGCGTGGATAGTACTATGATTATTTCTTTTCTGTGATATATCGTTCTGCTGACATCGCTGCCTTACAACCTGAACCGGCTGCTACGATGGCTTGGCGGAACATTGGGTCGCACACATCGCCAGCAGCAAACAGTCCTGCCGTGCGTGTCTGCTGTTTGTCATCCACGATGATAAATCCGGCTTCGTCCGTGTCAGCAAGGTGCTCCACTATGGCAGAATTAGGCTTGTGTCCGATGGCAAGGAAGAAACCGTCAATGGCAATATCCAACAGTTCTTCGTCTGCTTCCCCTTTACGCTTGATGAGATGTGCACCTTCCACACCATCTTCTCCAAATAGTCCCAGTGTGTTGTGCTCAAAGAGGATTTCAATGTTTTCAGCCTCCCTCACTCTTTTCTGCATCACCTGCGATGCACGAAGGTAAGGCTTGCGCACAATCATATATACTTTCTTTGCAAGGTGTGACAGATAGAGAGCATCTTCGCATGCGGTGTCTCCGCCGCCTACCACTGCCACCGTCTTGCGGCGGTAGAAGAAACCATCACATGTGGCACAGGCACTGACACCGCTACCACGGTATTTCTCTTCATCTGCCAGACCGAGGTATTTGGCTGTTGCACCGGTGGCGATAATCACGGTTTGTGCTGATATATCTCTCCCGTCTTCTGCATGAGCGGTAAAGATGTCTCCGTCCTTGTCAAGCGAAAGGATGGATCCGTCACGCATGTCTGTGCCGAAACGCAGAGCCTGCTGCCGCAGGTCTTCCATCATCTGGTTTCCGTCAACACCCTGAGGATAACCCGGGAAATTCTCAATCTCGGTGGTCTGCGTCAACTGTCCTCCAGGCAGTATGCCTGTGTATAGTATAGGGTTAAGGTTCGCCCGTGCAGCATATATCGCTGCAGTATATCCGGCAGGTCCACTGCCGATGATAAGGCATTTTGTCTGTTCCATTTCTTTGTTGTTTTGTCTGCAACAAAGGTAAGACTTTTTCACGAATGGGGAAAAGAAAGGAAGCAACAAAAAAGTCCCCTGACAAGCAGAGGACCTTTCATTATAAAAATAATATAAACCCAATTTACTTTTTCTGTGCTTTACCATAACGGCTCAAGAACTTGTCCACGCGACCAGCTGTATCGACCAGCTTGCTCTTGCCCGTATAGAATGGGTGTGATGAACTTGAGATTTCCACCTTGATGAGCGGATAAGTCTCACCTTCAAATTCAATTGTCTCTTTGCTTGCACAGCATGACTGTGTAAGGAACATATCGCCATTACTCATGTCCTTAAACACGACAGGACGATAGTTGTCTGGATGAATACCTTTTTTCATTTTTTATGTCTTTTTTTAGTTTTACTTAGGGTGATACCAAGTTACTGTTTTTTGATAGTTTTCAATTCAGGGTGCAAAAGTACTATAAGATACGAACATTGCCAAAGAATTTTAGATTTATTTTTAAGTCTGTTTGTATTTCTAAATAAATTCGTATCTTTGAACGCTTTTTGACTAATTATTAAATTTATATAACTAAAAACAAGATTACTTAATGAAAACTTACAAGACAAATGAGATTAGGAACATTTCGCTCATCGGTGCGAAAGGTTCCGGTAAGACCACCCTTTCGGAGGCTTTGTTGTTTGGTGCTGGTGTGATTAAACGCCGTGGTACTGTCGAGGCAAAGAATACGGTAAGTGACTATTTCCCAGTAGAGCAGGAATACGGATATTCTGTATTTCCGACAGTGTTCAGTGTTGAGTGGAACAATAAGAAGCTCAACTTTATTGACTGCCCGGGTAGTGATGACTTCGTAGGTGGTAGTATCACGGCAATGGGCGTGACAGATGCTGCTGTCATGCTGATAAATGCACAGTATGGTCCGGAAGTCGGTACGCATAACGCATTCCGTACATCAGAAAAATGCCATAAGCCAATCGTCTTCTGCGTGAATCACATGGATAAGGAGTTTGACTTTGATGTGCTTCTTTCCAATCTTAAAGATGCGTATGGCTCAAAATTGATTCCTGTGCAGTTCCCTGTAAATGCAGGCGGTGATTTCAATAGTGTCATTGACCTCCTGTTGATGAAGAAACTCACATGGAAGCCTGAAGGTGGTGCTCCTGTAATAGAGGATATCCCTGCCGACCTTATGGATAAGGCTGAAGAGATGAGGGCAACCCTTATCGAGGCTGCTGCCGAGAACGATGAAGCGCTTATGGACAAGTTCTTTGAGACTGAGACTCTTTCTGACGAGGAGATTCGCGAAGGCATCCGCAAGGGTCTTGTGATGCGTGGCATCTATCCTTTGTTCTGTGTATGTGCTTCCCGCGATATGGGTGTACGTCGCATGATGGAGTTCCTTGGCGATGTTATCCCTGCTCCTGCAGAGATGCCAAAGCAGAAGAATCTTAAGGGCAACGAAGTGGCTGTTGATGCTGCTGGTCAGTTGGCAGTATTCTTCTTCAAGACCTCAATGGAGCCACATATCGGTGAGGTGTCTTACTTCAAGGTAATGAGTGGTACCGTCACAGAGAATATGGACCTTGTCAATGCTGACCGTGGAAGCAAGGAGCGTCTCGGGCAGATTTATGTCTGTGCAGGTTCCAACCGTCAGAATGTCCCTCAACTGGAGGCCGGTGATTTAGGTTGTACTGTGAAACTGAAGGACGTTAAGACTGGTAATACCCTTTGCGAAGCAGGTAAAGAGATGAAGTTCAATTTCATAGAATATCCTAATTCCAAATATTCACGTTCTATCAAGGCTGTCAACGAAAGTGAGACAGAAAAGATGATGGCTGCTATCTTCCGTATGCATCAGGAAGACCCTACATGGGTGGTTGAGCAGAGCAAGGAGTTGCGCCAGACCATCGTCAGTGGTCAGGGTGAGTTCCATCTCCGCACGTTGAAGTGGCGTCTTGAGAATCTGGATAAGATTCAGACAGAATATGAAGAGCCTCGTATCCCTTACCGTGAGACTATCACAAAGCAGGCACGTGCCGACTATCGTCATAAGAAACAGTCTGGTGGTGCAGGTCAGTTTGGTGAGGTGCACCTGATAGTTGAGCCATACACAGAAGGTATGGAAGATCCTGTCGTTTATAAGTTTGGCGGACAGGAGTTCAAGGTAAATATCAAGGGTAAGGAAGAGTTCCCATTGGAGTGGGGCGGTAAGTTGGTGTTCATCAACTCTGTTGTCGGTGGTGCTATTGACACCCGTTTCATGCCAGCAATACAGAAGGGTATTATGGACTGTATGAACCGTGGTCCGCTGACCGGTAGTTATGCTCGTGATGTGCGCGTTGTTGTATATGACGGTAAGATGCACCCGGTTGACTCAAACGAACTTTCGTTCATGCTTGCAGGACGTAATGCTTTCTCTTTGGCATTCAAGGAGGCAGGTCCTAAGATTTTGGAACCTATATATGATGTTGAGGTGCTTGTGCCGGGCGATTATATGGGTGATGTGATGAGTGACCTTCAGGGACGTCGTGCCATTATCATGGGTATGGAGTCAGAGGGTGGCTACCAGAAGTTGCTTGCTAAGGTGCCGTTGAAGGAGATGCAGAGCTACAGCATCACTTTGAGCAGTCTCACCGGTGGTCGTGCAAGTTTCTCTTCAAAGTTTGCTTCTTACGAACTTGTGCCTAATGATGTTCAGTCTGAACTCATCAAGGCTCACGAGGCAGAACTCGAAGCAGAAGAAAAGTAAGGTTACCTTATATAATAAAGGAATAAGCCAGATTGCAAATGCAGTCTGGCTTATTTTTTTCACTTATCAATTCCAATTAGTGTCGGGATGTCTTCTTCGCGTGGGTTGCGGGCAATGATGGTGCCGTCGGGCGCAAACACCACCATATATGGTATTCCCTCGAATCCGTAAATATCGCGTATGGTCGGCGACAGCCCGTCATCGCTGAGCACCGTCCATGGCACCTGCAGTTCAAGGGCGGCTGTCTGTGTGTCGCTAATCTTGTCGCGTGTAGCTACACCTATTATCTCCAACCCACAGTTTTGATATTTCTTATAAAGTTCTTTCAGTTTCGGTATCAGTCGTCTGCATGGCGGACACCAACTTGCCCAGCAGTCCATGATGACGTATTTCCCCCGCCCTACGTATTGCGACAACTTTACGGTCTGTCCTTCTGTGGTGCGTAATGTGATGTCGGTGAACGGCATACCTACGGCGGTGCGCTTGGCGTTGGCGACGTTCTTCTCCACCATGCGGAAGATATTGTTCTGCTTCACTCTTTCACCTGCACTTTGCAGGAGAGAGTCTATGAAATCTGCACCGAGAGCATATATAGACACGGAAGCGACGTATGCCCCGAGAGCATCGTCATGGTGGCGTGCCCAGTAGAGCTTGGTCAGTTCGCGGTAGCCCTGCGTCTGCTGTCTAAGGTCATCGAGCCCATCGAGCGAGTCGGCCTGTTCCAAAAAGTGTACAAGTTCGCTGTTCAGTCTGCCACCGTTAGCGAACTCGCTGTCGGGTGTGAGTGTCATCCTGTCTGCATCCAGCATCACAAGCCATCCGCCGTGTCCACTGCCATTGGTGACAGACACGAGCATCGGCTCTATGATTTCTCCCTCAAAGACGAATCTGTGATTCTTCACTTCTGCCTGTGCCACGATGGCGGTGTCCTTATATAGCCTTATGTACATCACTCCCGAAGTGTCTCCTTCTTCGGTTGTCCCCTCAATGTGATAACGCTTTCCTTCTCCGCAGGATTGGAAAACAAATGCCACAAAGCAAATCATTGTGGCAAGGATTGTAAGTTGTTGTTTCATTTTTTTTCTCTTGTTATACTTATTATTAAAACAAGTCGCTGTGTGTTCCTGTTCGGTATAGATTTAGAACTTTCAACTCTTTTTCTTATTTTTTGTAAATCAATAGCCAATCAGGTTGAATATGACATTCGCGATAGCCGATGAATTTTCCAGATAAAGCATGGTCATGTTTATCTGGTGGCAGAACAATGTCATTTGCAAGACTCCGAACAACATTAAAAAGTTCTTCTGGCAGTTTGCGTTTGCGAGCCAGTTTAAGGTCTTTTTTGAATTGATGGGAAACAATAATCTGTCTCATTTCATTGCTTCAACAAATTCTTCAAAAGAATTACAGACAATTCCTTTTCCATTTTCAATTTCCTTAATGGCTTTACGTGTTTTCTTTTCTGCCGCAGATATGGCATTGTCTGTGCGTGTGAATAAACCTATTGAAAGAATATAGTCAATAGTTTTTTTTGCCAAGATATTTCTGCCGTCGTATTTAAGTGAAATAGTAGCCATAATCTCAATATTTTCTTGATTATGCAAAAATAAATAAAAATTATAAGTTCGCAATACCTTGTATCTATCGTATGCGATTTTTCTTGTTTCTGTTCTATGGCTTGGTCTCCCTCGCGCGCACGCGCGCGCGTTTAATAATGTATAAAGTGGTGGAATACCCTCTTAATCATTCCGTAAAGGGAGATTTTTCTCTTGATTTTATGCGCGTGAAATCCTCAAATTGACGCTTGTTTTTTGACAAACGCACGATTGCCTTTCGACAAACGCTCGTTTGGGCTTCGACAAACGCTCGTTTGGGTCTCGACAAACGCTCGTTTGTGCCTCGTCTTCCCATCGTTTGTGAGAGGTCAAACGCACGCTCGTTTCCAGTCGTCCAAAGTCGCGGGAAAGATGTTTCGATTGAGGGGATTACTCGGTGCTTTTGAGGGGATTACTCGGTGCTTTCTTAGGGGTGTTCTGATGCTGTCGAGGAGGTGCTGTGATGCCCTCAATGGCATCCCTTCGATGGTTATACGGGACCCCTTCGATGGTTTCACGAGACTCCTTCGATGGTTTCACGAGACTCCTTCGATGGTTTCACGAGACTCCTTCGATGGTTATACGAGATTCCCTTGATGGAAATCCGCAATGCCCTCGTCTGACAATACGGTTTTTTCTTATAGGGGATATTACTCTTTCAAATTTTTTCCAATTCTGTAAATATTGGAAAGAATTTTGGGTGGGTTGTTGGAAAGTTGTGAGATTAAGGAAGCGTTAAAAAGTGTGCCTTTGCAGAAAAATCCTTATATTTGCACAAATCAACAAAACAAAAGCAGTAAAGACAGAGAAAACATTTTATAGACATATTTAATTAAACAAGCATAAACTATTATTTCGCGTTTACCGAAAACCCGGCAAAGTTCACGGAGATAACGCCATTGAAATAATAATGAAAGGCATTCGCATAGGAATGACCTAAACTCCACAATAATATGATGCTTACACTTTAGTGTGAGTTTCTTAGTGGAGTGAAAGGTCTCCTTGCCGGGTTGCCTTGGTACGCGATGAGAGGCTCACACGCCTTTTTCGCCCCACGTGATTGATAGTGCATGCAGAAAACCTATCAATCATGGCAAACAAAACCCTCAATGATGCAAAGACTGCAAAGAAAGATGAGTTTTATACTCAACTTGTAGATATTGAAAACGAACTACGTCATTATCGTGAACATTTCAAGGGGAAAACTGTTTTTTGTAATTGTGATGACCCTTACGAAAGTAATTTCTTCAAGTATTTTGCTACCAATTTCAACGCTTTAGGCTTGAAAAAGCTCATTGCCACTTGTTATAATGGTTCACCGATACAAGGTAATGAACTAATGCTGAAATTTGACGACGTAAATGAAGAGCCAAAGAAGATTGCATACAAAGTAGAGATAACAGAGGTTACCGATGTAAATGGCGATGGACGTATAGACCTTGCCGATGTTCGTTATCTTTTACAAAACGACAAAAATGTTCTTGCTATGCTAAAAGAGAATGGCGATTTCCGTTCTCGTGAGTGTAT
>JAGHTU010000018.1 GCA_018065185.1 Candidatus Equicola faecalis
TCGGTTGAATAATAAGAATTTTTTCTTTTTACTGACATAATTACACTATTTTTAGATTTAAAAAATTTTTAAATAGTGTCTACCTATATCAGGATAAGACAAAACAATTTTCAAAACAAAAATCAGGTGGATAAGTATTGTGCTTTGTCCACCTGAATTTTGTTATTAGAAAATGTGTGTAATATCAGTTTGCCGATTTGAACTCATCAAGGAAGCGTACATCGTTTTCAGAGAACATACGCAGGTCGCTCACCTGATATTTGAGGTTTGTGATGCGCTCAACACCAAGACCGAAGGCATAGCCTGTATATACACTTGAGTCTATGCCACAGGATTCCAGCACATTCGGGTCCACCATTCCGCAACCTAAAATCTCAACCCAACCGGTGTGCTTGCAGAACGCACAACCCTTGCCTCCGCAGATGTTGCAGGAGATGTCCATCTCTGCACTCGGTTCCGTGAATGGGAAATATGATGGGCGCAGGCGTATCTTTGTGTCTGCTCCGAACATCTCGCGTGCAAAGGTTAGAAGCACCTGCTTGAGGTCGGTAAATGATACGTTCTTGTCGATATAAAGTCCTTCTATCTGATGGAAGAAGCAGTGTGCACGTGCCGAGATGGCTTCGTTGCGGTAAACACGCCCTGGACAGATGACGCGGATTGGCGGCTGTGTCTTCTCCATGACGCGCGCCTGTACGCTACTGGTATGTGTGCGCAGGATGATGTTGCGGACGACATTCTCGTTGGTCTCAACGAAGAACGTGTCCTGCATATCGCGTGCAGGATGGTCAGCAGCAAAATTCAGTTTGGTGAAGACGTGCAGGTCGTCTTCCACCTCCGGCCCTTCTGCAAGTGAGAACCCCATGCGTCCGAAGATGTTTATTATCTCGTTCTTTACGATGGTCAGCGGATGGCGCGTACCGAGACGGACAGGGTAGGGCGTACGTGTCAGGTCAAGGTGATTACTCTCATTGTTGCCTGCTTCGAACTGCTCTTTCAGGGCATTTACCTTTGCAAATGCTGCCGTTTTGAGTTCGTTTATCTTCATGCCCACTTCCTTTTTCTGCTCGGCAGGCACGTCGCGGAAATCAGCCATCAAGGCGTTGATGGCACCTTTCTTGCTTAAATATTTTATACGCAATTCTTCGATTTGTCCGGCATTGTCTGCTGTAAGAGCATTTATCTCCTGTAAGAGTTGTTCTATTTTTTTAAGTATCATTATAATGATGTTTTTCTTTCTCACGGCAAAGGTAATAATAAATTGCGACCCGACAAATGAAGAAGCAGAGAGAGTGAGGAAAAGTTGCTTATTATATAATAAGGTATATTTTTTTGAAATATGTCGGATTTATTAAGTATAGACGTTAGGAGAGGCAAAAAGTTTTTTGTACCTTTGCAAGCGTTTTGCGGAAACGTATAAATTATATATAATTTTTTAGTATGTCTTATGTATTGTTAATAGTCGTCTTATTGACGGCGATTACTTTGGTAGCGGGTGCTTATGTCTGTGCAAAGTTGCTCGGTCCAAGGTCTTATTACAAACACAAGGGCGAGCCATTCGAGTGCGGTATTCCTACGCGCGGGTCATCATGGATACCTGTAAAGGTGGGATACTACCTGTTTGCAATCCTCTTCCTGATGTTTGATGTGGAGACGATATTCCTCTATCCGTGGGCAGTGTCTCTGCAGAATTTCGGGCCAGAAGGTATTGTAAGCATCTCGTTCTTCCTTCTGGTGCTTGTTTTAGGACTTGCCTACGCATGGCGGAAAGGAGCATTGCAATGGAAGTAAAGACTCCGCATATCAAAGCTTTTCCTTACGAGGAATTTCGGGATAATGAGACGTTGGAGGAACTCTCACGACAGTTGAATGAGGGCGGTGCCAATGTGGTGGTGAGCAAACTTGATGACCTCATCAATTGGGGGCGGTCGAACTCTCTGTGGTCGCTGACGTTTGCTACGAGTTGCTGTGGTATCGAGTTTATGTCGATAGGCTGTGCGCGCTATGACTTTGCGCGTTTCGGTTTTGAGGTGACGAGAAACTCTCCACGTCAGGCAGACCTGATAATGTGTGCCGGTACGATCACCAACAAGATGGCTCCTGTGTTGAAACGTCTGTACGAGCAGATGGCGGCACCGAAGTATGTGGTGGCCGTGGGTGGCTGCGCTATCAGTGGCGGTCCGTTCAAGAAATCGTATCATGTGTTGCAAGGTATTGACAAGATTATTCCGGTGGATGTCTATATCCCTGGTTGCCCTCCGCGTCCGGAGGCTCTGCTTTATGGCATGATACAGTTGCAGCGCAAGGTGAAGGTGGAGAAGTTTTTCGGTGGCGCAAACCACAAGGAGAAGAACCCACATCCGCTGGTCATTGACTTCAAGGGTATGGCTAAGGAGAAACTCGAAGAAGTGAAGAAGTTTATTAAAAAGGAGATAGATAACACATGGAAGTAAAGGTAATCGAATATAAGGTGTTTGAACAGGAGGTTCAGGCACTCAAGGCAAAAGGTTTCGACTATCTGCGTAACCTTACCGGTGCTGACTTCTTAGAGGAAGGGCTCGGGTGTGTCTATCAGTTTGAGAATACGAAGACGACTGAAAATGTCAATCTAAAGGTCCTTGCTGAAAAGGTGGGGGAGGAGTATATCCTGCCATCAATATCAGAATTATATGCTATTGCTGATTTCTATGAGCGTGAGGTGTATGATTTCCTTGGCATCATCTTCCTTGGACATCCTGACATGAGAAGGCTCTACCTGCGTAATGATTTTGTGGGTTTCCCTCTTCGCAAGGATTATGACATGAGCGAGACGAATCCGTCAAATCAGATGCCGGAGGACGATGAGAAAGACTCCGACTTCACGTGTGAATATACTCTTGATGAGGAAGGCAACCTACGTCGCACGGAGAAATGTCTGTGGATGCCTGAAGATTATGTGATAAACATAGGACCTCAGCACCCTGCAACACATGGTGTGATGCGCTACCAGACTTCATTGGATGGAGAGGTGATAAAGAAAATCGATGTCCATGCTGGATATATACATCGTGGAGTGGAGAAGCTCTGTGAACTCGGTACATATCAGCAGACTCTGGCTTTTACCGACCGTTTTGACTATCTGAGTGCCAACCAGAACCGTCATGCTCTGTGTATGGCTATCGAGCAAGGGCTCGGTGTGGAGGTGACAGACCGCATCAAGTATATCCGTACAATTATGGACGAACTGCAGCGTCTGGATTCGCACCTGCTGTATTTCAGTTGCTGTGCACAGGACCTCGGTGCGCTGACGGCATTCCTCTATGGTATGCGTGACCGTGAACACGTGCTCAACGTGATGGAAGAGACCACAGGTGGACGCCTTATCCAGAATTGGAACCGTATCGGTGGCGTACAGGCAGATATCGACCCGAACTTCGTGGCAAACTGTCATCTGCTCATCAACTATCTGCGTCCGTTCTTTAAGGAGTATCACGATGTCTTTGGTGGTAACGTCATCTTTGAACAGCGTTTCAAGAATGTAGGTGTGCTGTCAAAGGAAGATGCCATCAGTTATGGTTGTACTGGTGGTACGGGACGTGCATCAAACTGGCATTGTGATGTGCGCAAGCGTCATCCTTACGCTGCGTATGACAAAGTGGAATTTGACGAAATTACGTTTACAGGTTGCGATTCCTATGATCGTTATCGCGTGCGTATCGAAGAGATGGAACAAAGTCTGCGTATCATAGAACAACTCATCGACAATATCCCTGCTGGTGATTTCTATGTTAAGCAGAAGCCGATTATAAAAGTGCCTGAAGGAATGTACTATGCCTCTGTTGAGGGCTCACGTGGTGAGTTCGGAGCAATGCTCATCAGCGATGGTGGTAAAAACCCTTACCGTGTACATTTCCGTTCAATGGGATTGCCATTGGTAGCGGTGATGGACCATGTGTGCAAGGGTGAAAAGATTGCCGACCTCATAGCCATTTCTGCAAGTCTTGATTATGTTGTACCTGATATAGACAGATAAGCGTATGTTTGATTTTAGTATAGTAACGAAATGGATTGACACCCTCCTTACCGGTTTGGTGGGAGATGTGTGGGCACTCATCATTGAGTGCGTGCTCGTAGGGGTCTGCATACTTGCGGCATACGCTGTGTTTGCCATAATCCTTATCTTCATGGAGCGTAAGGTGTGTGCTTATTTCCAGTGCCGTCTGGGTCCTAACCGCGTTGGTTTCTGGGGATTGTTGCAGGTGCCTGCAGATGTGCTGAAGATGCTTATAAAGGAGATTTTCTTCGTGGATAAGGCAGACAAGTTCCTTTATGCACTTGCTCCTATGTTGACCATCCTTGGCAGTATCGGTGCTTTCAGTTGCCTGATATGGAATAAGGGTATGGCGATTCTTGATTTCAATGTAGGTGTATTCTTCCTTACGGCAGTATCGTCAATAGGCGTACTGGGAATCTTCCTTGCAGGATGGAGCTCAAATAATAAGTATTCTGTTGTGAGTGCTATGCGTGGTTGCGTGCAGCTCATCTCTTATGAGATGTCTCTCGGATTGGCTCTCATCTGTGCCGTGGCTTTTGCCGGTACGATGTCGCTGTCGGGGATAGTTGAGTCGCAAGCCGATGGATGGTTGATTTTCAAAGGACATCTACCTATTTGGATTGCTTTCATTATCTATCTTATCGCAGGTAATGCTGAGGCTAATCGCGGCCCGTTTGACCTGCCAGAGGCAGAGAGCGAGTTGACTGCAGGCTATCATGTGGAGTATTCAGGTATGGGATTTGGCTATTTCTATTTGGCAGAGTTCCTGAACATGATGATTATTGCCGGTGTGGCATCAACGGTATTCCTCGGTGGCTGGATGCCACTGCACATCAGCGGACTTGATGGCTTCAATCAGATAATGGACTACATCCCTGGTTTCGTGTGGATGATAGCCAAGACATTCTTCATGGTTTGGGTGTTGATGTGGGGTAAATGGACATTCCCGCGTCTGAGGATAGATCAAATTCTGACTCTTGAGTGGAAGTATCTGCTTCCTATTTCATTAGTAAATGTCGTGCTGACAACGATTGTAGTTGCATGTGGTTTATATTTTAAGTGATTATGAGTACATATATAAATAATATATGCCACGCAGTAAAAACGTTGGCAACGGGAATGAAAGTGACGCTGAAGGAGTTTTTTACTCCGAAAGTGACTGAGTGTTATCCTGAAAACCGCAAGACTCTTCATGTGGCTCAGCGTCATCGCGGACGTTTGATAATGCCCGTAGATGAGGAAGGACGCAATAAATGTATCGCCTGCAAACTGTGCGAGATGGCTTGCCCTAATGGCAGCATTACAGTCGTGCAGAAACAGGTGGAGACAGAAGACGGCAAGACGAAGCGCGTGCTGGATGATTATGTATATGATTTGGGTATGTGTATGTTTTGTGAACTGTGTGTGAATGCGTGTCCTCATGGTGCGATACGTTTTATCAATGATTTTGAGAACGCTGTCTTCGATCGTCAGAAGCTCATCCAGCATCTTGATAAGCAACCAGAAGACACAAAGCTCATAGGTACGATAGGAACAGGACCTCAGGATGGTCTTGATTTGACTAATAATATAGAATAAGGTATGGCAAGAATAATCATATTCGGAATCCTCGCACTTGTGGTGCTTGCTTCGGCAGTTGCTGCAGTGTGTACAAAGAGGATTATGCGTGCAGCAACATTTCTGCTGTTCACGCTCTTTGGCATTGCCGGCATTTATTTCTTCCTCGACTATGCTTTCTTGGGCACGGTGCAGTTGGCAATATATGCTGGTGGTGTGACGGTACTTTATGTATTTGCAATAAATGTTGTCAATAAGAATGTGCTTCAGGGTCTGACAGAGCAGTTGGATGCAAAGAAGATTATCGCAGGTGGGCTTGCTTCGTTAGTAGGACTAGTGATGCTCATCTTTGTCTTCTTGAAAGCCAAACTTATGAGTATCCCTACCGAGACAGGTGTGGAACTGGATGCACAGACAATAGGACAGGTGATGATGGGAAGTGATAAGTATGAATATATCCTGCCGTTTGAATTCATCTCTGTATTCCTTCTGGCGTGTATCATCGGCGGCATCGTGATTGCAAGGAAAGATAAAGAAGAAAAGAAAGGAGGTGAGGCATGATACCTGTTGAGGCTTATTTCGTGCTTTCCGCACTTTTGTTCTTTATAGGTTTCTTTGGCTTTGTAACACGCAGAAACCTTATTGCGATGCTCATCTCAACGGAGTTTATACTCAATGCTGTTGATATCAACTTCGCAGCATTCAACCGCATCCTCTATCCTGAGGCTTTCGAGGGACTGTTCTTCGCGGTGTTTGAGATTGGTGTCAGCGCAGCCGAAACGGCTGTGGCTATTGCTATCATCCTGAATGTATATCATCATTTCAGGAGTTCTGATGTTAACCGTATTGAAAACATGAAATACTGATTGAGTTATGGGATTTGAATATACATTATTTATATTACTTCTGCCTGCCTTGTCGTTTGTAGTACTTGGACTCGCAGGCATGAAAATGCCACATAAACTGGCAGGTGCCATAGGCACTCTGTCTTTGACTGCCGTATTCTGTCTTTCATGTTACACGGCATATGAGTATTTCTTCTGTCTGCCGAAACTGGCAAGCGGTACATATTCCGTACTGCAACCTTATAACTTTACATGGCTGCCGTTCACCAGCGCAATGTCGCTGAATGTAGGAATACAGCTTGATCCTATTTCGGTGATGATGCTTATCGTCATCTCGACAGTAAGCTTCATGGTGCACATTTATTCGTTTGGCTACATGCGCGGTGAAAAGGGATTCCAACGTTACTATGCTTTCCTTTCGCTCTTCACGATGTCAATGCTCGGTCTTGTGCTTGCAACGAACATCTTCCAGATGTATATCTTCTGGGAGTTGGTGGGTGTTTCCTCTTATCTGCTCATCGGATTTTATTATCCTCAGGCTGCAGCCGTGAGTGCATCAAAGAAGGCATTCATCGTTACTCGTTTTGCTGACCTGTTCTTCCTTATTGGTATTCTCATTTACGGATATTATACAGGAACATTCGATTACCTCTCACCAGAGCAGATTAAGGATACTCCAATTATGGCAGTAGGACTTCTGCCGACAGTGCTGTTCCTGATGTTTATCGGTGGTGCAGGTAAGTCAGCCATGTTCCCTCTGCACATCTGGTTGCCGGATGCAATGGAAGGTCCGACACCTGTGTCGGCTCTCATCCATGCTGCAACCATGGTTGTTGCCGGTGTTTATCAAGTGGCAAAGTTGTTCCCACTGTATATCTTCGGAGCACAGGAGCAATTACACTGGATAGCATACATCGCTGCGTTCACGGCGTTCTATGCTGCTGCTGTGGCTTGTTGCCAGAGCGATATCAAGCGTGTGTTGGCATTTTCCACCATATCTCAGATTGGTTTCATGTTCGTGGCTTTGGGTGTATGCACTTCAACAGTCGTGACAGAAGGCGATGAGGGTGGCTTGGGTTATATGGCTTCAATGTTTCATCTTTTCACTCATGCTATGTTCAAGGCTTGTCTGTTCCTTGGTGCAGGATGTATCATCCATGCCGTACATAGCAACGAGAAGAAGTATATGGGCGGTCTGTACCGATATATGCCTGTGACATGTATCACGTTTGCAATCTCATGTCTTGCAATCAGCGGTATTCCTCCGTTCTCTGGGTTCTTCTCAAAGGATGAGATACTAGTTGCAAGCTTTGAATTCTCTCCTGTAATGGGTTGGATTATGAGTGGCATTGCAATGATGACAGCATTCTATATGTTCCGTCTGTTCTATTGCATCTTCTTCGGGAAGAGTTATTATGAGGAACAACTGAATTTGGGTGCTGAAGCTCATAAGCCTCATGAAGCACCGGTAGTGATGTGGATGCCTTTGGTATTCCTTGCTTTAGTGACATGCGTTTGTGGTTTCATTCCTTTCGGTCAGTTTGTAAGTGCAGGTGACCTGTTTGACATCCACATGAACACTCGTGTTGCAGTGACGAGTGTCGTACTTTCTGTCATCGCAATCGCTGTGGCAACATTCATGTATGCGGGCAAGACTACTCCTGTGGCTGATGCTCTTGCAAAAATGTTCCCACGTCTGCACGAAGCCGCTTTCCGCCGTTTCTATATGGACGAAGTATGGCAATATGTGACTCATAGGATAATTTTCCGTCTAGTGTCAACGCCTATTGCATGGTTCGACCGTCATGTGATTGATGGGACATGGAACTTCCTTGCATGGGGCTCACAGGCTGGAAGTGATTCCATCCGCTCGTTCCAGAGCGGAAAGGTGCAGAACTATGTACTATGGTTCCTTGTTGGTGTCGTGGCACTCACATTATTCTTACTGGCAATATAAAATAAAGGAGGTTTGAATTATGAATATGTTAAGTTTATTTGTACTTATCCCTGCACTCATGCTTCTGGGGCTTTGGCTCTCTAGGTCGCTTAATCAGGTGCGTGGCGTGATGGTGACCGGAGCGAGTGCATTGCTTGTACTGGCTGCATACATCACTGTTTCTTTTATCAATTTCCGTAATGCCGGTAATGAAGGTATGTACCTTGCAGACAGCATAATGTGGTATGCACCGATGCATATCTCATATGCTGTGGGCGTGGATGGCATCTCTGTCGTGATGTTGTTGCTTTCTGCAATCATCGTGTTTACGGGTACGTTTGCTTCATGGCAGTTGAAGCCGATGACGAAGGAATATTTCCTTTGGTTCACACTTCTTTCAACGGGTGTGTTCGGATTCTTCATCTCGGTGGATTTGTTTACGATGTTCATGTTTTACGAGGTTGCCCTCATTCCGATGTATCTTCTCATTGGTGTATGGGGTAGTGGTCGTAAGGAATATTCTGCAATGAAACTTACGCTGATGCTTATGGGTGGCTCTGCTTTGCTCATCCTCGGCATCTTGGGCGTGTATTTCGGATATGGTGCCGACACGATGAATGTCAATGAGATTGCGGCACGTCATGCAGCAGGTTTCATTATGGATCCATCGCTGCAACGGATGTGCTTCCCTCTTGTGTTTGTTGGTTTTGGTGTGCTTGGTGCCCTGTTCCCATTCCATACATGGTCGCCTGACGGTCATGCTTCTGCCCCTACGGCAGTGTCAATGCTTCACGCAGGTGTATTGATGAAATTGGGAGGCTACGGCTGTTTCCGCATAGCAATGTATCTTATGCCTGAGGCAACGCAGGAACTTTCATGGATATTCCTCATCCTGACAACCATTTCTGTTGTTTATGGTGCGTTCTCGGCATGTGTACAGACAGACCTCAAATACATCAATGCTTATTCATCAGTGTCGCATTGTGGCTTGGTGCTTTTTGCCCTGCTCATGATGACACAGACATCCTGCACTGGTGCAATAATCCAGATGCTTTCTCACGGTTTGATGACGGCACTCTTCTTTGCGCTTATAGGTATGATTTACGGACGCACACATACGCGCGACATCCGTCAGCTTGCTGGTTTGATGAAGATTATGCCGTTCCTTGCAGTGGGCTATGTGATTGCCGGTCTTGCAAATCTCGGTTTGCCTGGTTTCTCTGGTTTCGTGGCTGAGATGACGATCTTTGTTGGTTCATTCCAGAACGTAGATACGTTCCACCGTGCAGCAACGATAATCGCATGTACGTCAATAGTCATAACCGCAGTCTATATCTTGCGTGTGGTTGGCAAGATTCTCTATGGTAAAGTTGAGAACAAGCATTATCTTGAACTGACGGATGCAACTTGGGATGAGCGTTTCTCGGTATGTTGTCTTATCTTCTGTGTTGCGGCATTGGGTGTCTTCCCTCTTTGGGTAAGTAATGTTATAAGTGATACGGTAGGTCCGATCATCAGTGTGTTAAATCCATAAAAAGGTAGAAGGTTATGTATAGTCAATTTTTGAATATGATACCGGAAGCAGCGTTGATTGCTGCGTTAGTGTTGGTGTTTATCACTGATTTTGTTTTCGCAAAGAAGAACAGCCGTATCTCAGGCATAGTGTCTGGTGTTTTGATGCTGGCAGTATGTCTTGTATGCGTAGCGTGTTTGACCTTTGCGTCGGCAGAACAGGAACTGTTTGGTGGGATGTATGTCACGACTAAAGCGGTGACGGTAATGAAGGTGATACTGTCTGCAGGTACGTTTATCGTGCTTTTGCAGAGCCGTCTGTGGCTGTCGCATGAAGAGATGCAGGATAAGGCTGGTGAGTTCCATCTTCTTGTCATCTCTACATTGTTGGGTATGTTTATGATGATGTCTGCAGGGCATTTCCTGATGTTCTTCCTTGCTTTGGAACTTGCGTCCGTGCCGATGGCATGTCTGGCAGCCCTTGATAAGAAACGCGGACAGAGTGCTGAGGCAGGTGCGAAATTTATTCTCACGGCAGTGTTCTCTTCAGGTGTGATGCTGTATGGTATCTCGATGATATACGGGGCTTTGGGTACGTTGTATTTTGGTGATGTGGCAATGCTGTTGGAGTCTTCAGCAACCAAGACGATAACCATTGTTGGTATGGTGTTCTTCTTTGCCGGTCTTGGCTTCAAGATATCACTCGTGCCGTTCCACTTCTGGACAGCCGACACATATCAGGGTGCGCCTACTACGGTGACAGGCTATCTGTCAGTCATCTCAAAGGGTGCAGCCGCATTTACGCTGATGACCATTCTTATGAAAGTGTTCGGAGCATATTATAACTACTGGTCATATTTCCTGTATGCCGTTATTGTGCTTTCCATTACGATTGCCAACCTGTTCGCTATCCGTCAGAAAGACCTGAAGCGCTTCATGGCTTTCTCTTCCATATCACAAGCTGGATATATCATGCTTGCAGTGGTGGGCGACAGTACGCTTGGTTCGGCAGCGTTGGTATATTACATTCTCGTATATATCGTGGCAAACCTCAGTGTGTTCTCTATCATCAGTATTGTGGAGCAAAGAAACGGAGGCATCGTTGATATGGATTCTTACAATGGACTGTATAAGACAAATCCAAAACTGTCGTTCCTCATGACATTGGCATTGTTCTCTTTGGGAGGAATACCGCCATTCGCTGGTTTCTTCTCGAAGTTCTTTGTATTTATGTCTGCTACAGAAGCACATTGGTATCTGCTTGTCTTCATAGCTTTGATAAACACGGTGATAAGTCTTTATTACTACTTGCTCATTGTTAAAGCTATGTATATCAATCAGAATGAGAATCCTCTTCCTGCATTCCGCAGTGATTGCAATACGAAACTGGTGTTATTCATCTGTACTGCCGGTATCATCCTGTTCGGCATCTGTTCAGGTGTTTACCAGTGGATATATGCCGCAATGTGAGTGTGACAGATAAAGGACAAGTGGCTATGCCCTATGAGGTGTGAGCCACTTGTTGTTTTTCAAAATATAATATAAAGAATGTATGATGCAAGGCAACTTTGAAAATGAGATGAAAATAACAGAATGCGAAAGATTAATTTTTTCAAAACGTTTGGTTATCTCTGTAATTTATTGTACCTTTGCACCCCGAAATAACGATTAAAAACAAAATAATATGTCTAAGATTTGTCAAATCACAGGTAAGAAAGCTATGATTGGGAACAATGTTTCTCATTCAAAGCATCATACAAAACGCAGTTTTGACATCAATCTCTTCCAGAAGAAGTTCTATTATATGGAGGAAGGTTGTTGGATTTCTCTCAAGCTTTGTGCACAGGGATTGCGTATGATTAACAAGGTTGGTCTTGATGCAGCTTTGAAGAATGCTGTTGAGAAAGGCTACTGCGATTGGAAAGATATTAAAGTAATAGGAGAGTAGAGTAATGGCAAAGAAAGCAAAAGGTGATAGAATACAGGTGATTCTTGAGTGCACTGAAATTAAGAATAGTGGTCTGCCAGGTACAAGTCGTTATATCACGACAAAGAATCGTAAGAACACTCCTGAGAGATTGGAATTAATGAAGTATAATCCTATTATGAAGAAGATGACTCTTCACAAGGAGATTAAGTAATAAATCTTAAAGATTAAGAGATATGGCAAAAAAAACCGTCGCAACCCTTCAGACCGGTTCAGAGGGTCGCACATTCAGCAAGGTTATCAAGATGGTGAAAAGTCCAAAGACTGGCGCATACTGTTTTGAGGAAAAAATGGTGCCAAATGATGATGTAAAGGCATTCTTCAAGTAAGAGAAATAATTATAAAGATAAAAAAGAGTCCAACTTAACACCTATAAGTTGGACTCTTTTTTGTATAGAATTAGAGATTGTGGCTTCCTATTTTGTTTCTTTCTCTTCTTTCATGTCTATGAAGTTCTTATTTCTGTCGTAGAACTCATACTGCATGAAAGCCAGTTTCTGTGATGGAACCACTTTGACTCCGAATCCGAATTTCAATAGCCATTTCCGTCTTATCGAAACTATACCTTGTTTGATGTAAGCATATACATACGGATGAACGTACAGGGTAAAGTTGCGAATCTTCATCTTCTTGACGATGTAGTCAATTTTCTCTTCTAATTGTTCTGTAAACAGGATGCTTGCCTTAATCTTTCCTTTTCCGAAGCATGTAGGACAAGTCTCTTCCACATCAATGTCCATTGCTGGACGTACTCTTTGACGTGTGATTTGCATTAACCCGAATTTAGACAATGGCAGAATGTTGTGTTTAGCTCTGTCATTTCCCATATTCGAGCACATACGTTCATACAAAGCCTGTTGGTCTTCCGGCAGATTCATGTCAATGAAGTCCACTACGATGATTCCTCCCATATCCCGTAGCCGTAACTGGCGTGCCAACTCGTCGGCAGCACCGAGGTTTACTTCAAGTGCATTCGCTTCCTGTCCTTCATTCGACTGTGTACGATTCCCGCTATTGACATCCACCACATGAAGTGCTTCGGTATGTTCAATGACGAGATAAGCTCCTTTTTTGATGCTGGTGATTCTTCCGAATGATGATTTTATTTGTCGTGTTATGTCGAAATGATCAAAGATTGGTTCTGTGCCAGAATAATAACTTACTATCTTTTTCTTTTCCGGTGCAATAAGAGTAATGTAATCCTTAATCTTTTCTGCTGTATCTTTATCGTTCACATGAATGTGTTCAAACGATGTGTCAAACAAATCACGCAGAAGTCCATAGATACGATCGGTTTCTTCATAGACGAGTTTTGGCATGTTCGTTGCTTTGTGTGCATTTTCAATGGTCTTTTCCCATCTTGACATGAGCACTTTCAGTTCCCTGTCAAGTTCTGCTACACGTTTTCCTTCTGCTGCTGTCCGTATGATGATACCGACATTCTTTGGTCGGATGCTTGTTACCAGTTGTTTTAGACGGGCCTTTTCGCTTTTGCTTTCAATCTTGGATGATACGGATACCTTTGTCCCGAATGGAAGCAGTATCAGTAATCGTCCTGTGAAAGATAATTCTCCTGAAAGTCTTGGACCTTTTGTGGAGATAGGTTCTTTCACTATCTGTACAAGCACTTCCTGATCTTTTTCCAACACGTTCTGAATGCTTCCGTCCTTGGGCGTGTCAGGAGCGTATGTGGCCTTACTGAAAGGAGAGATACGTTTCTTGTCGCTTCTTAACTGTTTAAGATACTTTGTATGTGTGTTAAATTGACTGCCAAGATCAAGATAATGAAGGAAGGCTTCTCTTGTGTGCCCTACATTGACGAAGCTGGCATTCAGTCCAGGCATAAGTTTCTTGACTTTTGCCACATAAATGTTGCCGACAGAAAAGGTCTCTTCACGCTTCTCTTTTTGAAATTCAACAAGTCTTTCATTTTCGAGAAGTGCTATTGAGATTTCTTCCTGCTGGACATCAATAACAACTTCGCTTTTCATTCCTTAATTCTTGATTGTTGGATGACTCTCTCTCTTTAGGTGGGGTCTATAAATCATATTGAACATCTTAATATAGGTGTCCTTTAATAAAGAGAGAAAGAGCAAGTACTCTTACTTGCTCTTATGTCTGTTCTTTCTCAGTCTTTTTTTACGCTTGTGAGTAGCCATCTTGTGGCCTTTTTTCTTTTTTCCGTTAGGCATAATAATTTAATTTATGGGTTATTGTTTTGTTATGAATAATTTACTTTGCAACTTTCTCTGCAAATGTACTGCACGGCTTGAATGATGGAATATCGTGTGCAGGAACAACAATAGTTGTGTTCTTTGAAATGTTGCGTGCTGTCTTCTGGCGACGGTGTTTGAGAAGGAACGTACCGAAACCGCGCAGGTAAATATTTTCTTTTTTAATCATTGTTGCCTTGATTTCTTCCATAGTTGCTTCTATGATGTCAAGGGCTGTTCTTTTGTCAACACCAGTGCGTTCTGCTACATTGTTGACCAATTCTGCTTTTGTCATACTTGTTTGTTTTTTATATCATATTTTTACAAAATGCAAAGATAGTAATAATTAGTATGTTATGGAAACTATTTATGCAAATTTTTCCAAAATAATGGTGTTGTACTCTGAAATCATATCGTTTATGATGCGTTCTGCCGTTTTTATCTCCTTTATTTGTGACACTATCTGACCGATTTCCAGTTCTCCTTCTATGAGGTCTCCGTCAAACATGCCTAACTTCGGACGACCTGCTCCTATAATCCCGAGCAGTTCTTCTGCACTTGCCCCACGGTTCTCGGCTTCCATGATACGGTCGAAGAATGCATTTTTTACCAATCGGGTAGGTGAGAGTTTTTTCAGCACCAGCATGGTGTCACCCTCTTGCAGACTGGTGCAATATTCCTTAAATTCCTTGCATGCACCGCTTTCTTCTGCCAGAGCAAATGCTGTCCCTACCTGTACACCGACTGCTCCAAGTGCGAATGCTGCAGCCATCGCTCGTCCTGATGCTATGCCTCCGGCAGCGATGAGTGGTGTGTCGGCACCTGCCTTTCTAAGTGCATCTGCCACCTGTGGAATGAGTGCCATGGTGGTGGTCTCTTCACGGCCGTTATGTCCTCCTGCTTCAAAGCCTTCGGCAACGATGGCATCGACACCTGCCTCTACGCATTTTAGGGCAAACTTGCTGCCAGAAACCACATGAGCCACCTTGATACCTAACTCCTGAAAGGTTTTAGTGTATTTCTTCGGACTGCCTGCCGATGTGAACACCACAGGTGGCAACTCCTCTTTTACTACCTCTATTATTTCTTCCACTCCTGCCTTCATCAGTGGGATGTTCACGCCCCATGTGCCTTTTTCCTGACTGTTACAGGCATCTTTTATCTTCGTGATATGCTCACGCAGTACCTCCGGAGTCATAGAGCCTGCCCCAATCAGACCTATTCCGCCGGCTTTGCATACGGCAGCCGCCAGTCGCCAACCAGAACACCACACCATACCTCCGGCAACGATAGGGTATTTTACATCGAAAACTTTACATATTTTATTCATCTTGTTCTTTATTTAGTTGTGGCAAAGATACTGAAATATTTGTAATTTGATTTCTTCAGAGATTTATTATCTTTGTCACGTCTAACATGAAACTAATAACCTGAATAACTATGAGACGTTTATTTATCTTATCCTTTTTTCTTTTTTCACTATGTTGCGAGGAAGCGATGGCACAGCCTGATGTGGAGCAACGCATAGAGGAGACAATCGCTCAGATGACACTTCATGAGAAAGTACAACTTCTGCATGCGCAGGGGAAATTCTCATCAGCCGGTGTGCAACGTTTGGGAATACGCGAACTGCATCACAGTGATGGCCCTCATGGTGTGCGTGCTGAGGTGGATTGGAACACGTGGGGCACGGCAAACTGGACAAATGATAGTATTGTTGCTTTTCCGTCGCTCACCTGTCTGGCTGCAACGTGGAATAGGGATTTGAGTTCTCTCTATGGTCATGCCATAGGTGAGGCATTTGCATTTCGTGATAAACATATTATGCTCGGCCCGGGCGTGAATATTGCGCGTATGCCACTGTGTGGACGCAACTTTGAGTATATGGGCGAAGACCCGTATCTGGCAGGTGTGATGGTGGTGCCATATATCCGTGAGGTGCAGAAACTCGGTGTGGCATGCTGTCTGAAGCATTTCTTTTTGAATAATCAGGAAATAAATCGTTTTGGTGTCAACGTACACGTCAGTGAGCGTGCCTTGAATGAAATCTATCTTCCTGCTTTCCGTAGTGCTGTACAGCAAGGCGGTGTGTGGACGGTGATGGGTGCGTACAATAAGTGGCTTGGCACGTGGTGTTGTGAAAACGACTCCCTGCTCAATGGCATACTGAAACGCCAATGGGGGTTTGATGGTGCTGTGGTGAGCGACTGGGGTGGGGTACACTCCACTCTTGGTGCAGCCTTCGGCGGTATGGATATAGAGATGGGAACGAACACAGACGGTAAGACCATCGACCGCAGTCATGGCTTCAACAGTTATTATCTGGCAGATGCCTTTGAGAGTCTCGTCCGCAAGGGGGAAATCTCGGAAAAGGTGCTTGATGATAAGGTGCGCCGTGTGTTGCGCACCATCTTCCGCACATCAATGAATCCAAACCGTGCCATTGGTAAACAGTGCTCGCCTGACCATTACGAGGCTTGCCTCAGGATAGCCGAAGAGGGTATTGTGCTCATGAAAAATGATAAACATCTGTTGCCGTTGGGTGGGAACCGTTATCGTCATATCCTTGTCGTTGGTGAGAACGCTACACGCTCACTCACCGAGGGTGGTGGCTCTTCAGAACTGAAGACGAAATATGACATTTCGCCTCTTGATGCCATCCGTGATGCTTTCCCGAATGCAAAAGTGGATTATGCACAGGGCTATTACAGCGGTCGCCCACTATATGGTAAGGCACAGGAAAGGCTTGACGAATCCCGTCAGGATGCCTTGCGTGAAGAGGCTCTGTCGAAAGCCACAGAGGCAGAGGTCGTCATCTTTGTGGGTGGACTCAATAAGAATGGTTTTCAGGACTGCGAAGATTCCGACCGTAAGGAGTTTGCGCTTTCTTTCGGACAGCCGGAACTGATAAAGGCTCTTGCCACAAGGAACAAGAATCTGGTGGTGGTCACTTTCGGTGGTAATCCTTTCGATACATTATGGAGCAGTAGCGTACCGTCATTTCTGCATTGCTGGTATCTTGGCTCAATGTCGGGTAGGGCAATAGCAAACCTGCTGACAGGAGAGACGAATCCGAGTGGGCATCTGCCGATAACTTTCGCACGCCGTTTGGAAGATTATCCTTGTTTCAAGGGTGGTGAACGTACCTATCCGGGCGTTGACGGAGAGGTGTATTATGATGAGGACATCTTCGTGGGGTATCGTTATTTTGACACTTTCGGTGTGGCATCGGCATTCCCGTTTGGGCATGGTCTGTCTTACACCACATTCGCCTACGGCAAACCGTCTGTGCGTGTTACGGAAGATGCTATTGACGTTGATGTTCCTGTCACCAACACAGGGAAATGTGGCGGCAAGGAAGTGGTGCAGTTATACGTAGGTGTGGCAAAGGAGAAGAGCAGGGATTTTGCCCACGCACGACCATTGCGCGAGTTGAAAGCCTTTGATAAAGTGGCATTGAAGGCAGGAGAGACAAAGACCGTGACGCTGACCTTGCCGAAGCATGCCCTTCAGGTCTTCTCGCCTGATTCTCATCGTTGGGAAATGCGACAAGGCAAAGTGCGTATCTATATAGGTACGCAACACATAGATGTAATGTTATAATTGATAAAGAGGAATGTTATGGAACAGTTGAATCTTGGAATAATCGGTGCAGGGTGGATTGCTGACAAGATGGCGGAGACCGTCAGCGGACTGCCACAGGTAAGGAAGTATGCAATCGCTGCGCGTGATGAGGCGCGTGCAAAAGATTTTGCAAACCATTGGCACTTTGATAAGGCATACGGCTCGTATGAAGCACTGGTGGCAGACCCGTCTGTAGATCTGGTGTATATTGCCACGCCTCATTCCCATCATTTCCGTCATGCTTCGCTGGCACTTAACGCTGGGAAAGCCGTGCTGTGCGAAAAAGCTTTTACGGCAAATGCACGCGAGGCAGAAGCACTCATAGCACTCGCGCATGAGAAACATCTTCTATTGACCGAAGCCATCTGGACGCGGTATATGCCTCTCTCAAAACAGATTAAAGAGGTGATGGACAGTGGCGTCATTGGCGAGCCACTGCAGCTCAGTGCCACGCTCAGTTATTCTATGGGATGGAAAGACCGCATCATGAAAGCCGAACTGTGCGGAGGAGCATTACTCGACCTCGGTGTGTATTGCATCAACTTCGCCCGTATGTATTTCGGTACAGACATCGTGAACGTCACTTCCTCATGTGTAAAGGGTGGTGCTGACGGTATGGATATGCACGACAGCATAACGCTTGCTTACCGTAACGGTCGTGTGGCTAATCTGCAGAGTAGTGCTTTGTGTCTCGATTCTCGCAACGGTATGATTTGTGGCGACAAGGGCTTCCTCTTGGTGGACAACATCAACTGCCCGACATCTTTCAAGGTCTTTAACAAGGATTATCAGGTGACAGCAGAATATCGTTGCCCATCTACGCAGATTACGGGCTATGAATATCAGGTGTTGGCTTGCCGTGAGGCACTCCTGAATGGTCAGATTGAATGTGCCGACATGCCTCATGCCGAGACCATCGCTATCATGCGTATGATGGACGGCATCCGCAAATCTTGGGGCGTGGTCTATCCGTATGATGATGAGAAATAAATTGGCAAGACATTCCTCCAGAATGCAAGGTGTCAGTTCTGTATATGTGAAAAAGAACTATTATGAGAGTCGTGAGTTTTATCAAGATCTTGATGTGGCAGAACGAGATATTGCAGAGGGAAAAGGTGTCTGCGTAAATACATCACAGGAATTAGATGCTTTATTTTCATGAGATATAGACTATTGCAAAATTTCTAGTTCACAATAAAGAGAGCGTGTCACATGCACGCTCTCTTTGTTGTGAGAAATAAGATTTCTATTTCGCTATAAACTTGCGCCCATCGCGGACGTAAACGCTACCTTTCTTAACGCCATTAACTTTTACACCTTGCAGGTTGTATAAATTCTTTCCTTTACCTGTGCTGAGCCCACTTGAAGCAGAAGATGCTTCATCTGTCGCGTTGATTTTTATTTCCTCTATTCCTGTAGAAGAATCCCATTCTTTTATTTCAACAAACTTACCCCATGTGTCCGTCACTTTATAGAAATTCATCCTCCCTATTGGTACCCATAATGTAGATAAGACATACCCATTTGTCTTGTCAAATACAGAACTGCCAATGCTTATTGGTTTGCTCCAACCCACATACACATCTTCCAAATTAGGACATTTATAAAAGGTATATCCCCCAATTTCTTGAACAGAACTCGGTATCTTTACCTTTTTCAAACTTTGACAACCTGAAAATGCGTAATCTCCTATTGCAGTAGTGCCATATGGAATATCTATAGAATCAATACATAAACATTTATAAAATGCGCAATCTCCTATTATTTCTACAGATTTTCCAATTTTAACATCACTTAAAACCTTGCAACCAGAGAATGCACTTTCCCCAATACTCGTCACGGAATTTGGAATTGTTATCGATGTCAAGCCACTACAATAAGCGAATGCCCGATCTCCTATACTTGTCACGGAATTAGGAATAATCGTTGTTTTGCAACCTACAATAAGCGTATTTGTGCTTGTTTCTATTATAGCATTACAATTGTCTCTGCTATCATATTTTGTATTACCCTCTGCAACTACAATTGATGTCAAGCCACTACACCATCGTATTTGCAACTTGTTGTGTTTCAATTTGTTTTGCTTAAAACGGTAGAAAAGTGGTTGTGTAGATTCTGTGGAAGGAGAAAATAGCGAAGATTTAACGTTTTTAACATTTGAAAACCACAAAAAGTAATCGAATGTGCAATGATTCGTATAATTTGGCTACACTTCATTTTTGAGAACATAATATGGTTTCAAAATGTGGAAACGACAAACAAAATCTTATGGAAATGTAGTTCAAATGATAACAAACTCGCCTTTTTCAGCCAAGTAAACTTAATTTCAAGGGAAAATACATTGTTATTTGAAAGAAAAATAGTATCTTTGCGGTCGGAAATATTTGCAATCATTCCGACCAAACCCAAACCAATATCTATATGCAAGACGCTGTAGTTAACAAGATTAAGAGCAAGATTGCCCATGGCAAGTTTGGAGAGGTTTATTTCGTATCATCCTTTCCTCAATATGATGTGGAGTATGTCACAAAACTATTGGCAATCTTTGAGCGTGAAGGGCTCATCAGCCGTATAGCAAAGGGGGTCTATGTCAAGGCGCGTAAGACTCGCTTCGGTGTCCTATACCCTTCTGCCTTTGAACTGGTATCAGAGATTGCCAAAAGAGATAAAGCAGTAACCATTCCTACGGGAGCCACTGCCGCAAATCGTCTCGGCTTCTCTACTCAGGTTCCCATGAACACAAGTTTCCTGACTACCGGCTCTGGCAGGAAATTGAGTCTTGGAAATAGGACTGTTACCTTAAAACATGGAGCACCAAGGAATTTTGCCTTTCGAGGGAAGTTAATGCAAGAACTGGTACAGGCATTGCGTAGCATCGGCGAAAACAACATCACAAAAGAAGATGAAGGGCAGATTGCAAAGCTGCTTGCAGAAACTCCCGAAAAAGATACAATAGAACATGACTTGCTTTTAGCCCCAGTTTGGATGAGGCAAATAATCAAAAGAAACATTAAAGGACAAGACAATGAGTAAATGGATAGACTTCTCAATAGATGAGCGTAGAGCAATGATACAAGCCGTCAGTCAAGCAAAGCAGATAGATGAAGCCTCTGCCGAAAAGGACTGGTGGGTAACCGCTGTTCTTTATGCCATGTACCATACCAGCATTTGCGAATACCTGTTGTTCAAAGGTGGTACAAGCCTTAGTAAAGGATGGAACATCATCAACCGATTCAGTGAGGACATAGACTTGGCTTTGAGCCGTGACTATTTCTTGAATGTGAAGAAACTATCATGTGCCAGTTGTTCCTCTAACACGCAAATACATAATCTCCGTGAAAAAGGACAGGACTTTCTTCTTGGAGAGTTTAAATTGGAGTTGGATAATAAGCTAAAGGCTTTAGGGCTTGACGTGACCGTACTTGGCGACAATGAAGTATTGGATGAAAACGGAGAACCGAGAAAAATCCCTCATGATAAAGATCCGTCTATTCTTTACATTCAATACTCATCGCTTTATAATAGTCAAGCCTCATATGCTGTGCCGACTATCAAAATAGAGATTAGCGTATTGTCCATGTCGGAGCCATTTGAAATGAGACGTATATCATCGTTGGTGGAACAAGTCTTTGATGGGGAAGATGTGGATTCAGATTTCGTTCAAACCATCCGCACCGTCAGTCCTGCAAGGACTTTTCTTGAAAAGGCGTTCCTGTTATGCGAGGAATACCAAAAGGACAAGCCGAGGACACACCGCATGACTCGCCATTTCTACGACTTGGAGAAACTGATGCAAACCCCATACGGAGAAATGGCACTCAAAGATATAGCTCTCTATCATGAGATTGTGGAGCATAGACGCAAGTTTTATCATGTAGGCTATGTGGATTACGACAAGGAACTACCAGCCAACATTCAGATTGTGCCCGATGAAGAACTGATGCCAGCTTATGAGACAGACTACAATGAGATGAAGGAAAGTTTCATATATGGGCAACCACTGAATTTTGGGGAATTAATAGAAAAGATAAAGATTCTTCAGGAACTATTCAGGAACATTGTGTCATAGTATACTCCACCAATTCAAAATTGTTTACTAATCAACATGAAATTCAATTATGTAGCAAAGACTTAAGGAATCAGAACATTTATATAGTATATGGAAGAAAACAGAATAGAGGCAATATCAAAAGAGCTCAAAACGTATCTTAAAAAATTTGATACACAAAGTGTATTGGGACATTTGTCGTTTTTGATGACCTGTATTACAAATGGCGCTGCTCAAAATGAACTTAGCAAACTGGCATCTCCTATGCGCCAACTTTATTATCTTGCTGGTTTGATGATGACCGATGAGGCTGACGGGACAAATGAGATTCAGTTTTCGGAAGAAGATTGGCAGCATATTGTGAATTTACTTATTCAGATAGAAAGTGAATATTTCCTGATGTTTATGCCGGATGTACCAGAGAATGTGACGGAAGAATGGAAAAAGAAAGTTAAAGTGGCAATGCCAACATTCTTATCATATTTCAACCTTGGACCTCTAAATTATGAGGAACAACTGATAGAACAAATAAGGGGGACTTTTACGAGTCTGGATGATGTCATCACGAGCAAATTGGGTGTGACAACAGACGAATTGCTTCAGTTCTACGAAAATATGGATTCTTGGTGTCAGTATAACTTCCAATCACTTGGTGTAGGATCTAAAGATTGTCCTTTGCGAGAGAACTGGAAGGAATATACAAATCTGGAGATTGGTTGTGCTGATGAAGCCCCGGATTTCTTTAAAGCGTATAATAAGGAAAGAGAGCCGATGCTCACGTTAGTTGCAGATCCAGGTATCAAGTATAGGTTTAAACCTGTAGATTTGGCCACTAACGAGTTAAGCGAGGATAAGGTAAATACTATTTTGTCATTACTAACAACAAAAAGAGTTGAGTCGGATTTTCTATATTATACAGGTTCAAATCCGCTACTGACAAAACCTATCGTTGATCTTGAAAATGGAATGTATCAAGTATTTGAAGAGAAGCGTGTATTACATGCGCTTCTGTTCATGCTTGAAGAGATATGCAAAGAGACAAAACCATCAAAGGCAAGGTTGGCACATTTTAAAGGGCATTATCTAGAGAGCAAGATAGAGGATCTATTTCGAAGATTCTTTGGCAATAACGCAGTAATAATCTGTAATTATTGCTTAGACGGCTGTGAACAGGACATTCTGGTTATGTGGAAAGAATTCATGTTTGTGATAGAAGCAAAAGCTTATACTAATCGTGAACCTTTCCGGAATACAGAAAAAGCTTTCACTCGTATTAAAGATGATTTCAAGAGTTGCATTGGCTATGCCTATAAACAATGCAAGCGTGTTGAGGATAAAATGCAAACGGGTAATCCATTTGATTTGACTGATGATAGGGGTAGAGTTATCAGAACAATTAATCCAGCAGATTATGATGGGAATGATTTCTATATCATTGTAAACCAAGAGTCATTCGGTCAGATACAAGTGGATTTGTCAATATTCTTGGAGTTGGAAGAAGAGGATAATTACCCTTGGGCTGTGCGCTATGACGATTTAGAGGTTTTTATATTGACATTGATTGCCAAGAAAAAGAAGCCCCAATTCTTTGTGGATTTTCTAATCATGAGAGAATATCTTCATGGACATGTTGTCTGTTCTGATGAAGGAGAGATTTGTGGGGGCTACATCACAGGAGAATTAACGGAAGAAATTGCAGAGAGTGAATCAATAATCACGACCACACCTAATCTAGCTTCTGTTTTTGATGAACAATATAGAAAAGGAATGGGATTTAAAAATGAGAAGAACTGGAATGAGAAACACGATGGTAAAACTGTATTTTGGGGGTGATAAGGGAGTGATAACAAATAGAAGTTGTGTAGCATGGAAAAAGGTTTCATATATTTAAAACTTCTGGTTGCATGTTACGCTATCACCTACTAATATCTAATAGAAGTATAGTCCTACCTTTTCGTATGAATAAATTCATTATCATTTAAAAAACATCTATATTATTTAAGAACATCTATGACTGAAGAACTTGGAAATTACGAGACTTCGTTTTTTATTATGAATGTGCCAACCAAGGCTGATTTGGAAATACGAGATATGGCAGATGAAGATTTTGCTATATTTTTTCATGAGTATATTCATTTTCTTCAGGATATCACTTCGTTTTATGGCTATATGGGAATCTATAGTCATGGCGAATATATGAGGCGAGCTATAAACGACATTTACGTTGGTCCTAGACGATTTAATGTACCTCTAGAATTTGAGGAAAGAGGAGATTTTGTGACAATAAATAAACGTATTGCTTCTTTGAGTTTGGGAGATAAAGAAGAACTGAACTTTGTTATAATTAAAGATGTATTCATTGAAAAGTTTCCGTTAACAGATATTTTTTCAATACCAGAGTTACATGTTTTGGCAGCGACCAACAAAGGAGAAGAGGAAATAATCATTGGAGCTTATGCTATACGAGAGAATATGGCTTACCTTCTGGAACGAAAATGTACAACAAAGTATAGAACTTCGTGCGTTTTTCCATATCAAATAGTTGAGCTTTTAGCGGAGAAGATGTGTCCAGGCAAACTAAACGAACTTGATTTGATAGCTTTGTGCGATATGTCACTGCAATGTTCTGTGCCTGGGCATGCTATTTTTAGAACGCTTGAAGCCATTGCAAATGGTAATCTGGTTGTTAACAAGCCTGAAGATTTTTATGACTTTATTTTTTCCAAGAAAACCACTTTCTTAGGTGAGGAGATGGAGATGCAACGTGCATTAACGGTTGCTTCGAAGTTGGCAACAGATCATCTGTTGTCATATGTACGAATTGAAATCTTGGCACAGGAATATCAAGAATGGATTGATTTTACAATGCTGGCAGGGGTTGGGATGAGAACACAGCATCCCTATTTCTTTTTAGACATGGCTAGGAGTAAGCGGAACAAGGAAAACCAGGTTCTTCAGTACATTGCAAAAAACATTGGCTCACCGCAGATGATCAATGAGTTGGGCAAGAGATTCCAACTTGTTACCGATAGACCGATATGTAGGTTTGAATATTTGGAAGCTGTGAGAGAGATTGAATATCTGTTTGAATTTGGTGAACGCAAGTGTAGTTTGAGACCATGGTGCAGGATGAGTCCCGATGGAGCGCCAGTTGACGCTCGGTGTTATAATGCTCCTTGGAAAAGATGTGATGATGAACAATTATGTCCTTATGGATTGTTATGGAGACATTGGAAACTGTCTGGCTATGAGCCAAACTTATAGTTTTTGCATGTAAATATTTTTATTCAGATGAAGGGTTGCATAGACCATCACTTCGCGCGTAATTTAAGCAAATTTTTTCTAAAACAAGGCTGTGGTATAACAAAAAGAAACGATTTATGCTGAAAAATGACTACCTTTGTACCCGCGAATCAGATAATTGGCGAATATGACAACGAATAAGCACTTCAATTCCTACAAGGAGGGACTGGATCTGGAGGTTCTGCGGCGGTACTGCGAGGAGCATGGAGAGAAGAGGACGTTTCTGCGAGGTGAAGTATTGGAATGCGAGGGTGAACCTTCGCAGTGGTTAGGCCATGTCGAAAAGGGATGCTTCAAGTATAGCGTAAGAAATCTTTCTGAGCAGAAGGACTATATAACAGGCTTCGCCTTTACGGATGAGTTTGTCGCCGACTTTCCAAATTGCATGGAACATCTATGTGCAAACGTTTCGATTATTGCACAAACGACAAGTAAGGTCTATTTGATTGACGGTAAAGAACTGAAACGCCTCTTCGAGATGAACAAATATCTGAAGGAAAAGACGAGTGAGATATACAAGCACTTGTTTCTTCAGATTTATTCGCAGCATCTCGATTCCTACCGTCTGACCGTGAAAGAGCGCTATATCCAGTTGCTCAATCGCTGTCCTCTGATTGTTCAGCAAATCAACTTGAAGGACATAGCATCTTTCTTGAAGGTTACGCCGACAACTATCAGCAAAATCAGGAAAGAAATCACCTTTTCTGTATGAAACTCTCAAACCATTTTGAGAGTTTACTATTATAGCCCCATTTCTTGGCATTGTTCTATGGTGATGTTTGAGCAAAGTGATTAACTTTGCATTCTGTTAAACATCATAATAGGACAAAATATGAACATTATCATCATTGGAGCCACATCTGGCATAGGCAAAGCCCTTTTTAAAAAATATGTGACTGAAGGTAATCTTCTCGGTATCGTTGGACGAAGGACGAATCTATTGGAAGAATTGCGCCAACAGCATCCCGACAGTACTTTCACCACCACAGCAGACATCACCAAACAGATTGAAATCGAACAGGCCATTCATGAACTCTTTGGAAAACTTGGAAGCATTGACTTAGCCATTGTCTGCTCTGGCACGGGCGAGATCAATCCCTCTCTCAACTACGACGTGGAACGCCCGACGATTGACACCAACGTCACAGGCTGGACTTTCGTCATTGATACACTCTACCACATCTTCGAACAGCAAGGTCACGGTCACCTCGTAGCCATTACCTCGGCTGGTGGGCTGCGTGGTGAACCGATGGCACCTGCCTACAGTGCGACGAAAGCCTACCAAATCAACTACATGGAAGCCCTGCACAAGAAGGCTTTCAAGTCAGGCAGTAACATAATCATTACCGATGTCCGTCCCGGTCTCGTTGATACTGCTATGGCAAAAGGCGAAGATCTCTTCTGGGTGATGCCCATTGATAAGGTTGCCCGTCAGATATACGCAGCCATCCATCGTAGAAAGTCGAAAGCCTATGTCACCAAGCGATGGCATCTCCTTGCAATCATCAATAAGAACCTGCCATTCGGTCTATATAAGCGATTGTAAACTCTATCATTAATAATCCGTAAAAGTCGCAGTGAGATATCATCACTTACTTTCTCACATTCTGCTGTCACAGTTTTTATATGTAGTCTCTCTTATATAGGATATGCAAATGGGAAAATGGCATTATCACTAATTACGCTATTATGTGCAGTTGCATTCTTTGTATATCTATGCAAGTATTTTAGGCATAAACCTTTTGGTAATAAAGTTATTGATGTTTTTTCAATTACAATGTGTGTTATCGGCTTTGTCAATTCCGAAGGAATAACACTAATTGGTGGAGCAACATTCATTGCAACACTAATAGACTTAGGTTTCTTCTTGTATATAGACTATTGTGATATAAAGCGAGTATGTAACTAGTCGTATTTCTTGCCAAAAGAAGGTTTGGTTTCAAACTACAATCGCGTTACTAATTTAGGCGGTGGTATTGGTTACACCTTCCTTCCTCAGAAGAATGACAATCTGGGCGACTTTGAACTCCGTGCATCCGTAACTACATCTGTTGGTAGTTCTGATTTAAGAACACCGCATACCAATTAGGCATTCATTGGTATGGCCACACGGAAAAGCACCATATTGTTCCAATAGTTGGCGTCGGATATTCGTTCCGAGATTTCTCTAACAAGAACTTGTCAAACTACAATGGAGCTTATTTCTCACTCGGATTGAGATTCTAATGTCACATTAATGAAATTCCTGGGGGATATTTTATTACACATTCCGCATAGCTTGGTAGTCAGATCTACGAAGTTATGCGGAATTTTATTAAAGCTTGTTATTACATATCACTTCCTCTGAATTCGCTCCAGCCAGCTCATGTTGGCAAACTTCTGCTGTGCCTCTTCTGCGCCCTGACGCTTCGCTTCCTCCAGTTCTTTGCTGTGCTTTTCGGCAGCGTCCTGCTGTTCCTTCTGCATGGTTGCTATCTGGTCACGAGCCGATTGGAGTTCTGCCTCCAACTGGTCTGTCTTGGTGTCGTACTCGGTGGTCAGCGATGTGAGCTTTTCCATAATCTCCATCTGGACAGCATGTCGGGTGGTATTCTCAATCCTACGACGCTCAAAGTCTTTGAGCATGGCTTCTGTCCTGCGTTGTTTCTGTTGGGCATTGACCACATCTGCTTGTTCCTGCTCTGTTTGATAGGATGCCATTGCGTCACGGAACTTCTTCATGAGATTAGGTTTCGACTTGTGGCTATCAGCATACAGGAGATAGCGCAAGCCATCCTCGAAGGTAATGCCGCCTTCGCCCTCTTCGAGTCGTTTGACGGTGTTGATATGCATACCAGTACTCTTGGCAACCTCGTAGCGAGAGATGCCCTGTGATGTGCGCCAATCCATCAGCTGTTTTGCCATGGTGACGGTGTAGATCTGTGGTTTCTTCTGTTTCATAGAATCTTCGATATAAAGTGCGTTATACTTCAAACAGTTGGACTATAATAGTGCAAGCCTTTGCAGTAGTAAACTCAGCTTGCTGACACTGGGTCTTGACCCTCCGCACGTTGATTTCATCAACTGCATATTAGGCTATGCACTTTATAGAGAAAAATTGCTTGTTCGAGCAAGCTCGTCCACTTCTGGACGTTTCTGCGATTATCGGCTTAAGCCGCCTCCTTTCTTGACCTTGTAGCCGCCATTGGGCTTCATCATCTTCTGGGCGCAGAACATGCAGCGACGCATGTAAGCGGCATCGTCCTCGTCACGGTCACGCCAGGGAAGATCTGACTGCGAACAGCCACCACCGCCATTATTCTCGGCAAAGGTGGTAGCATCGTTGACAAAACCAAGGAAGAGCAAGAGTCCACATTTGAAAACTTTGGCTGGAGCAGACAATGCCGCACCAGCGAAACTCTTGTCCATGTAGTCATCCTCTGGAACGGAGGTTCTGGTGTTGTTCCAAACGTCGAGCATGGAATAGTAAAGTTCGTCAATGAAGACCTCTGCTGCCAGCATACGCGCAGGTGACACTTCATTGATGGCAGAGTGGACAGCCTGCTCAATCTGTTGTGCTTTGGCTTGTGCTGCCTGAACGCGTCTTTCCATGCCGTTAAGCTGTGCTTGCTTCTCGGCAAGCATCTGCTGCTTATGCTCCATACGAGTCTGTACATCCAGAAGCTTTTCCTGCAGTTCAAGAATCTGCTTTGTGTAACGGTTGCCGTCCGCAATTCTGTTGTTCTTCAGACTCTCAATCTCAGCAAGGAGACTGTTGCGCTCTTCGGTAAGGTGGCTGACCATAGTCGTGAGTCCTTTGACGGCTTTCTCCATGTGTGCCTTGTCACGGAGGTATTCATCCTTGGTGCGGTGTTTGGCACCAGTCTCACTGACCTTATCGCCACGCTCCAATCCGAATGGTTTGTTGACGACAGCCAGCTCATCGTGGAGAGCTGAGAGGCGTTCCTTCATTGTTTTGGGCGTATAGAAGACTGTGTTGAACGAAATGTTCTGCTTGCCTTTGATTGTTGCCACAGGGATAACCGTGCAATGGCAATGAGGGTTCAGCTCGTCAAGGTGGACATTGAAACCAATGATGTTCTCCTCGCCCCACAGTTTACACGCCCAACGATACTGTGCCAAAGCCCATTTCTCGATGTCCTTCATGCGGACGATGTGGGAGTTGTCTGCACCATCTTCGAGGTTCACCTTCTGGTCACCGAATGCCAGTTTGTGCATCTGCTCACGGGAACCTCCTAACTGGATCCATGCCGTGGTTACTCTGTTGGTCGGTATGAGTTTGCCAGTAGCCTTGTCAATCTTGAAGTTCGGATCACCAAGACCGAGTTCCTGGCAACGCTCCTTGAAGCGGTCGCCAATCTTCTTGTTCGTTCCCATAGATACTATCTTTGCATCTGGAGCAATCTCGAAGTTGAGATGCGTGCGTGTTCGGTCATAGGTAGCACCTTCTTTCTGTAGCTGATAGTCCCACTGGCGCTCAGTCCAGTTGCGACTCTGCTCGTCACCTACTGCCATAGGGTATGCTCCTTTGGATGGCAGGATGTCTAATACTTGTTTGTTACTTGCCATAGTTGTTTGAATTGTTATTGCTGTTCAAAAAAGAAATAAAGGGAAAGAAGGGATATAGAGCCTGTATCTCTTTCTTCCCTTTTATCAAAACCTGAAACGATTAAGAGTGTACGGCCTGTACGGGTGTGTAGGGGTGTTTTTGAAAAACTTGAAAAATGAAATCCAAGGAGGCATAGCTGCACTTGTGGAAATCAGAAAACAAATATCAGAAACTACACGTACAACCCCGACAACCCGTACACTTGGGCTTAAAAGCATCAGAATGGAAGAGGTTCGTCAGGATCAGGTGGTTCAAAGGGATGGTCAAAGTCCAGCTCCGTCTGTACGGGGTGTACGGGTTGTACGGCATCTGGCTCAGACTTTTCATCTTCCTTTGGAGGCAAAGGCTCGGCAATACGCTCGTAGGTGATGCGAGCACGGCTGCCATTGTTGCGATGCATACCGTCAAGACGTACCCAGCCAGGGATGTCCTCCATGAAGCGATGAACCTTGTTGCAGGTAGGGCTGTACTTGGTATTGGAAGTCTCCATGCCAAGATACTCCATGCAGAAGTCGTACGCATTCACCTGAGTACGGACGAAGTCACCATCATGGGAGTGAGTCTTGTAATAGTTCAGACGTACTGCCTCGTCATGGAACCATGCCTTACGCCAGGATAAAGTCTGCTCCTTCCAGTCGCTTGGCAGGACAAAGTCAAGATAGGTACGCAAGCCATCCTCCAGAGAATCCACCTGATTGTGACGTTCCTGCAGCTCCTTCATATCTGCATTCACCTTACGGATAAGGTTCTCGATGCGAGGCATGTCGGTCTTGTAGTAGTGCATGGCTTCTGCCCAGAGCTGATCGCGGTTGGTTGCAAGTCGCTGAATACGCTCGAAGGCATCGTTCTCGGTAGCCTTGCACTCGACAGGCCAGAAACGACGGTTGCCTGTACTGTCTGCCAGACAGAGAATGTCGTTGGTCGTGCCGAAGAAGATACATTGGCGCTTGACATCCACATTGTGCTGACCGTAGGGAGGGCGGTAGCTGTCCGTAGAACTGGAAATGTAGCTCTTGACGCTGCTCGCCTCTTTCTTGGAGAAGGAGTTCATCTCAGCGATTTCCACAATCCACTTACCCTGAAGGGCGATATAGCCATCCTTGGAGTTGATGTCAATGGCAGAGTTGGTCACCCACTCGCCACCCAGCACCTGAGCCAATGAACTCTTGCCAGCACCCTGCTTGCCGATGAAGACAGGCATGAACTGGAGGTTGCACCCAGGTTCGAAGATTCGCTTCACAGACATGACCATGAAGCCAAGGGCAGCCTCACGGTAGAGTTGTGTGTTCTCCGCTTTCAGGTGGTCAATAAAAAGGCTCTCGATGCGTGGAATGCCATCCCACACAAGGATGTTCAGGTAATCACGCACAGGATGGTAGCTGTTCTCATGGGCTACAATCGTCAGAGCCTTGGCAATCTTCTTGTCGGAGAAGCCGCCCAAACGATAGCCTTCAAGATAGCTGGCGAGGTAGGCATCACTGGTATCATTCCATGGAGCCACCTCCTTCTGCCAAGGCACATCGCGTACATCAATGACTGTTGAGAAGTCATTGTGACGGATCTTGCCTTTGAGAAGGGGATCGTTTGTCAGGATAGCAATGATGTTGTTGATGCTTCCTGCCACCTTGATAGCACCCTTGCCGCTCTTCTCCCATTTGAGGTCGAACTTCCACCGCTGCTCGGGAGGTGCACTCTCCCTCTCATCTAATGAAAGGGGGAGCCAGATCTCGTTGTCTAACATCATACGCGTACATTCTTTGGCTTGCGACGATGAGAGGCGAGAATTGAGGCATTGAACTCATCGGCAGACATGGGCACCTCGTTCTTGCGGTTGGCATCAAGCCACTTGTCGAGCTCATCCTGATAGATGACCCAACGCTTGCCGGGCTTGGTGCCAGGGATGATACCCTCTGCCAGCTTCTGATACATGGTGCCAAG
>JAGHTU010000020.1 GCA_018065185.1 Candidatus Equicola faecalis
GGAGTCTTAACCATCTGCCAACGGTTGCAATGCAAATCCGTTTCTGATGTCACTTTGTGCAGAGCACCTCCTTGGAGTACGTAAATGGACTTGCCTGCTTCTGGTGTCAGTGACTTTCCTTCATAATTGCCGATAAAGTTATACTTGTCTATTATCGTTGAGCAGTCTATGTGTCCCGGCTGTGCGTTTGTGGCAGCATAAATGTCGGTGTGCTCCTGTGTGAACTCAAGGTCAGTCTTTGATTCTGTTTCTGTCTCTACATCAAGACGGATGAAGTAAGGAGTGTGAGGCTTCGTGCTTTCGCCCTCGCCGAGTGTCTTCAGCACTACTACATTCACGCCAGCATCTTGTGCACCGCCCACTACTGAGCCTTTTGTTGACACCATATAGATTTTTGCGATAGTGACTTGGTCTAACAACTCGTTTGTCATCGTCACGCTGAATGGCAAATAGAGAGCTTCGTATTTGCCCACTTCCGCAAAAGTGCGCTTGTATTTTAACTTTACATCCTCTATGTCAATAGTTACATTATATGGATCGTTGTCGTCAAGAGTTATTATGCCTGTCATTATCATCCACCCGTTTGGTACGTGGTTGTCATCGCGCGTATTCACATCCAATTCCTCAGGACATACAAAGATTTTGTTTTCCGCTTTCTTGCCTGCATTTGACAGCCAAGAGCCTGTGCATAGTTCTTCGCCCCATCCTTTAAAGCCGACCTTCACATAGTTTAGTTTTTCACAGCCTTGGAACATACTATTATAGCAATCCTCTGCCAGTGTCGTGGCTGGAAGTTCAGGAGCAATTTCAAGAGCTGTACAGCCATTAAACATATTGTTATAGCAACTTCTTACCAGGGTCGTGGCTGGAAGTGCCGGAGCAGCCGTAAGAGCAGTACAGCCAAGGAACATTCTGTAATAGCAAACATCCGCCAGGGTCGTGGCTGGAAGTTCAGGAGCTTTCGTAAGAGCGGTACAGCCTTCGAACATCTCCCTATAGCAATTCTTCATCAATGTCTCGGCAGGAAGTGCTGGAGCTGCCTCAAGAGATATACAGTTCAAGAACATACCACCATAGCAATTTTCTGCCAGGGTCGTGGTTTTCAGTTCAGGAGCAGCCGTAAGAGCAATACAGCCAGAGAACATATTTTTATAGCAAGCCTCTGCCAGAGTCGTGGCTGGAAGTGCCGGAGCTGCCTCAAGAGAAATGCAGTCCTCGAACATTTTATTATAGCAATTTTTTACTAATGTCTCGGCTGGGAGTGCTGGAGCTACCTCAAGAGATATACAGTCCTCGAACATATTCTGATAGCAAGCCTCTGTCAGGGTCGTGGCTGGAAGTTTCAGGTTGGCAGCATTTATGAGCTCCGTACAATTATTGAACAGATTATAGAAGCAATAATTGCAAGGGATTGTGGTGCTTTCCATATTATTGTCAATGAGCGACATCACGTTACCGCTGGCAGCAACATTTCCTGACATTACAAATTGATAATAATTATCGGCAGATTGGGAGAACGTAGCGGATGTACCATTGTTGCGGAAATACACTTTGTCGCCAACGTTGGTGAGAGTAATATCTCCTGTTGTTTCTACCGTAGAAAAATCCACTGTCGTCCATGTTGTACCGCCATCTCTGCTGTACCCAATGGTAACAGCCGCAGGAGAACCATTCTTCTTCAACCGTACCTTTGCACCAGCTTCTTCTGCCTTGATGCAGAGATAAGCAGGCGATGTTTGTTTTATCGTCCAATTGCTTGGTACGTGACTGTTATCGCGCTTATTCATATCCAGCACTTCAGAACATTCAAACGTTCGATTTATTGCTGTTGTGCCTGCATCTCGTAGCCAATCTAAAGTGCATTTTCCTTCGCTCCAGTCTGTAAAACCAACCTTCACATATCTTAGTTTTAAACAGCCTTGGAACATACTATTATAGCAAGACTCTGCCAGTGTCGTGGCTGGAAGTTCAGGAGCAATCTCAAGAGCTGTACAGCCATTATACATATTGTTATAGCAACTTCTTACCAGTGTTGTGGCTGGAAGTGCCGGAGCATCCGTAAGAGCAGTACAGCCAAGGAACATTCTGTAATAGCAGACTTCCGCCAGTGCCGTAGCTGGAAGTTCAGGAGCTTTCGTAAGAGCGGTACAGCCTTCGAACATCTCCCTGTAGCAATTCTTCATCAATGTCTCGGCTGGAAGTGCTGGAGCTGCCTCAAGAGAAATGCAGTTCAAGAACATACCTTGATAGCAATTTTCTGCCAGGGTCGTGGCTGGAAGTGCTGGAACTGTCTCAAGAGCTTCACATTTTTGGAACATACTATTATAGCAAGACTCTGCCAGTGTCATGGCTGGAAGTGCTGGAGCTGTCGTAAGAGCAGTACAGCCTTGGAACATATTTTGATAGCAAGAACTTGCCAGTGTTGTGGCTGGAAGTGCTGGAGCTGTCTCAAGAGTGCTACAGCCCCAGAACATACCATCATAGCAATCCTCTGCCAGTGTCGTGGCTGGAAGTTTCAGATTAGCAACATTCATGAGGTTCGTGCAATCCCTGAACAGGCTATAGAAACAATAATTGCAAGGGATTGTGGTGCTATCCATATACTTGTCGATGAGCGACATCACGTTACCGTTGGCAGCAACATTTCCTGACATTACAAATTGATAATAATTATCGGCAGATTGAGAGAATGTAGCGGATGTACCATTGTTGCGGAAATACACTTTGTCGCCAACGTTGGTGAGAGTAATATCTCCTGTTGTTTCTACAGTAGAAAAATCCACTGTCGTCCATGTTGCACCGCCATCTCTGCTGTACCCAATGGTAACAGCCGCAGGAGAACCATTCTTCTTCAACTGTACCTTTGCACCAGCCTCTTCTGCCGTGATGCAGAGATAGTCAAGCGATGTACGAGTTATCGTCCATTTGTCTGGTACGTGACTGTCATCGCGCGGCGTATTCATATCCAGTCCTTCAGGACATACAAATTCAAGATCAGTTGCTTCATCGCCTGTTGAAGCCAGCCAAGAGTGTGTTGCTTCATAGTCGTCAGAAGATTGGTCGTCCATATTTCCCCACTTTGTAAAGCCCACCTTCACATGGTTCAGTTTTTTGCAGTCATAGAACATTTCATTATAGCACTTCTTTTTCAGTTTCTCGGCAGGAAGTTCTATAGATGTAGCAAGAGCGGTACAGCCTTTGAACATACCATCATAGCAATACCCTTCCAGTTCCTTGGCAGGAAGTGCCGGAACTGTCGTAAGAGCAGTACAGCCGTTGAACATATTTTGATAGCAATTCTCTGCCAGTGTTGTGGCTGGAAGTGCTGGAGCTGTCGTAAGAGCAGTACAGCCGTTGAACATATTTTCATAGCAATACCTCTCCAATGTCGTGGCAGGAAGTGCAGGAGCAGTAGTAAGAGTTTTACAGCCTTCGAACATGTTACTATAGCAATTTCCTGCCAATGTCGTGGCTGGAAGTTTCAGGTTTGCGGCATTTATGAGGTTATCACAATTATAGAACAGGTGATTAAAGCAATGCTGCATGATTTTAGTTGTTTTCACTTTTTTGTCAATGAGTGACATCACGTTACCGCTTGCAGAGACCTTTTTGGAGAATGTAAAATAGTAATAGTAAGAAGTATTAAGAGAGAATCCCGTCTCTTCCGTTGCTTCACTTGCATTGCGGAAATAGACTTTGTGGCCAACACTTTCAAGTTTTATGTCGTCCGTGGTTGTAACATCGGAGAAATCCACTGTCGTCCATGTTGCACCTTCGTCTGTACTGTACTCAATAGTAACAGCCTCAGAACCACCCGTCTTTATCAACTGCACCGTTGCGTCAGCCTCCTCTGCCGTGATGCAGAGATAGTCAAGCAATGGATGAGTTATCGTCCACCCTTCTGGCACGTGGTCATCATCGCGCGTATTCACATTCAGTTCTTCTGAGCATGCAAAGTCATGATTAGTTGCTTCCGTACCTGCATCACACAACCATTTACCCGTTGCATTGAAGCCCCACTCTGTAAAGCCAACCCTCACATAGTTCAGTTTATGACAGTCGTTGAACATACAGCCATAGCAACTGCTTTCCAGTGTCTCGGCAGGTAGTTCCGGAGCTTTCTCAAGAGAATGACAATTAGAGAACATGTAGAAATAACAATGCTCTTTCAGTGTCGTGGCTGGAAGTGCGGGAGCTGTCGTAAGAGCGGAACAGAACTCAAACATGTTGGAATAACATCTTCCTGTCAGTGTCGTAGCCGGTAGTTTCAAATCAGCAGCATTTGTGAGTGTCTTACAAAAAGCAAACAGCCCATAGAAGCAATAATTGCAAGGGATATTAGCGCTTTCCACATTCTTGTCGATGAGCGACATCACGTTACCGCTGGCAGCAACATTTCCTGACATCACAAATTGATAATAATTATCGGCAGATTGGGAGAACGTAGCGGATGTACCATTGTTTCGGAAATACACTTTATCGCCAACGTTGGTGAGAGTAATATCTCCGGTTGTGACTACCGTAGAAAAATCCACTGTCGTCCATGTTGCACCTTCGTCTGTACTGTACTCAATAGTAACAGCCTCAGGAGAACCTTTTTTCGTCAACTGTACCTTTGCACCAGCCTCTTCTGCCTTGATGCAGAGATAGTCTTTGTCGGGTGCGCCCCATGCTCCCACCGTCAGCATACTGATGAAAAAGAGCAAAATCATTTTTGTAAAAAATTTCTTCATAATTTAATTTATAATTGATTAGTTAATAATGTTCATACACAAGCGAAAAAGCACAACGGTACGAGTACCATTGT